>JAYUTD010000031.1:0-6239 GCA_043755305.1 Saprospiraceae bacterium | reverse complement strand
TATATTGGTTTTGGGTAATGTTACTACATGGTATCCATCATCAGCACCACCTCGAAATGCATTCGCATCTGTTATATTGGTTTTGGATAATGCTACTGCATAGTATCCATCATCAGCAGCACCTCGAAATGCATTCACATCCGATATATTAGTTTTTAACAATAAAAATGTATTGTATCCATCATCCACTCCGCCAACGAATTGACATTGCACATAATATGAACTAACAAGAAAAATGAAAATGATTACCTTTTGAATTATAATTTTTTTAAGCAATAAAGAATGATTAATTAAATACATTTTATTATCTTCTTCTTATTGTTAGTGAAATAGAATAATTTAAGGTAATGTCAGATTTCTTAATTGTTGTTACATAATCCTTATTTACTAAATAGCTTTGGCGTATTCTGACAAACTGCCTTACAGGTAAATAGGCAGATAAACTTTTTGAAGTCTTGGTTAAAAGCGTATTACTGCCATCAGCAAAAAATAAGGTGGTATAGTTGCTTTCTGTTTTCATGTAAAGAATACTAGATGCCTTTAATAGTTGCATACCTCTTTGGGCTGCGAATGGAATACAGGTATCAATCGATAGTATCTTCAATAGAAAGATACGAAAGATTTTTACTTCAAGGTATTGGTTTTCTACTATGCCATGCACGATATAAATAATTAATGTGTAATTATTCAAGTCAAAAATAATTAAAATTATGCATATTTAGAAATAATTGTATATTTTATTTACAAACCTTAATTTTCAACAAAGATGTAGCCTTTGGTTTATGAATTGTTGCAACGAGGGTAGCAATACAACTAGCGCTGACAATAACCCTTAAAAAAAAGTGCAATTTGTTATACAAACCTTTTTCAGGCCATGTTTGGTTATAATTATACAAATCGTTTTTATAATAAGATAAAGGTAGTGGAATAAATCAAAAGCTTAAAAATACGAAATCGAAAACCCGCATTCTATAATTTCTTTAAGATGCCGAGGGTAAATGGGCTCCTGAATTTCTTCTAAATCCTGCAGTTTACTCATAAAAACAGTCAGCTACTCGTATTCTCTGTTAAAGATGAAATACAGCATACATCTTTGTGGTATAAATTTTAATATCATGAAGACTTTATTTACAATAGTTGTTTTGAGTTTGTTTGCATTAGTAATATCAGCGCAAAATGTGGGTATCGGAACCAATACTCCACATGCCAGCGCAAAATTGGATGTGACATCTACTAATGCTGGGTTTTTAGTGCCACGCATGGACTCTACCCAAAGAGCAAATATTGCTTCTCCTGCTACTGGCCTGCTTGTGTATCAAACCAATGGACAGAAGCCCGGTTTTTATTACTACGTTGGTACATCCTGGCAACAACTTAGAGATCCAAATGCTTCATGGAGTACAACAGGAAATACAGGAACAAATCCAAGCAATAATTTTATTGGCACCATTGATGCCCAGGATTTAGTTATTAAAGTCAACAACAGGCCCGCGGGTTTGATTCAGTATCAGGCAGGTGTTGCTGTTCCAACAACAACATATGGATATGAAAATATGGATGCCAAAAGCATTAATTCAGGAAACAATACTGTGTTTGGTTTTCAAAATTTAAGGACAAGTGTGGCTGGATTCAATACCGCTTTTGGCATTCAAAATATGATGACCAACCTAAATGGTACGGGCAATGTCACTATGGGATATAAAACTATGTTGAAAAACTCCAATGGCAATAACAATACGGCAATAGGTACTTTTGCAGGATTTAATAATACAGTTGGTTCTGAGAATACAATAGTGGGCAACGGAGCTATGATGGGAGATAATATAGAGAATGCACAAAACGCAGGGAATTTAAATGTAGCTATTGGAAGAGAAGCTTTGTTTAGCAATAGAGCAAAGGATGAAAACGTAGCAGTAGGAAGTTATGCATTACGCAACAATAGCAAAGATGCTACTTCTGCCAATCAAGGTACAAAAAACACCGCTATAGGTACATATTCTTTGAATGCTAATAAAACCGGATCAGGAAATACTGCACTTGGTTATCAAACGCTTCTTAACAACAATAGTGATAGCAATACAGCAATAGGTGTTTCAAGTTTAGTGTCAAATACCATAGGCGAGAACAATACCGCAATAGGAACGTCCTCGCTTTTTGGCAATGTCACTGGCAACATGAATACCATTGTAGGTGTGAATGCAGCAAGCTATAATATATCCGGAAGTAGAAATGTAGCAGTCGGTTTCTACTCATTATACAACGATACACTTTCTACAGATAATGTAGCCATTGGTACATGGTCGCAGCAAAACAGTATGAAGTCATCACAAAATGTGTCTGTTGGCACATTAAGCCTATGGTCCAACAAAAGTGGCAAAGGCAATGTGGCAATGGGCTACAATGCTTTGTTTTCAGATACTTTGAGTGAGGGGCAGATAGCAATTGGCAGGCGAGCACTTTATAGCAATGAAAATGGCTATGAAAATATTGGCATAGGAGACAGTGCAATATATGGTAATAACTCGGGTTATGGCAATATTGGCATTGGAAGTAAATCCATGAAATCCAATACTTCAGGGTCATACAACCTTAGCTTAGGAAATAGTGCTTTAAAGTCCAATGGTCAGGGACATTTAAATATTGCAATTGGAAATCAAGCTTTAGAAAAAGACAATCTCACTGACAATTCAGTGGCTATCGGGCATTATGCATTGCAGAATCAATTGTATGGAAGCTCTAATGTTGCTCTTGGCAATTATGCCTTAAAAAATAATAATTTTGGTAGTGGAAACACTGCAATTGGGATTTATGCATTAACGGGAGATTTCTCTGAAGATACATTATCAGGTAGTTTAAATACAGCTTTAGGTAGTTTTGCATTAACCAATAATACTAAAGGAAATTCAAATGTAGCAATTGGCAATAGTGCAATGTCTTCAAATCTTACTGGCGGACATAACGTAGCAATGGGCTATAGAGCTTTGGTCAATAGTGTCAATGGCTTTAACGTTGCCATTGGAAGTGGGTCGTTATCAAGTTTCAACAACATTGGAAATGAAAACACAGCCGTGGGTTATTTTTCAGGTAGTAGTGTAACTATAGGTTATGGCAATGTTTTGTTGGGCAAAATTTCTGGATGGAAAATAGATACAGGTAGCAATAATGTAACTCTTGGAAATGAAGCTGGTAGTTTTTTAAAATCAGGTAGCAATAATATTTTTATTGGATCCCTGACAGGACCCAACAGTGGGGCGTTTAGCAATATAAGCAACTCCATTTGTGTTGGATCTAATCAAGCCAACAATCTCTCCAATCAAGCCGTCATAGGCAATGCCTCTACTTTCGCTATCGGTGGCTTTCAAAACTGGTCCAATTACAGCGATGCCCGCATGAAAAAGAATGTACAGGAAAATGTACCCGGCCTTGATTTTATCAACAAACTCAGACCAGTTACGTACAACAGAGATGTGTCCATCGCCAATGAAATCCTCAATGGCAAAAAACAAGATCGAATGGCTGAGTCTATGTATGAAGTCGAGCAGGTAAGATATACCGGCCTTATTGCTCAGGAAGTAGAATCAGCCGCAAAAGCGATAGGTTATGACTTTAGTGGGGTAAAACCTGCGAAACACAACCAGGACTTATATAGTGTATCTTATGCCGAATTGGTTATGCCATTGATCAAGGCGGTCCAGGAATTGAACTCAAAGAACATTGAACTTATACAAAGTTTAGAATTACTTAAGAAAGAAAACCAAGAAATAAATGGCCAGTTAAAAACCATATTGACAGAAATTCGTTCGAATAAATAATTAAAAAATGATTTAAAAAATAAATTGATAACCACTTTGCCACAAATATTTGGTTTATAGCGCCAACAAAGCGTATAAACCTAACGTTATCAGTAAAAAATATTATGGCAAAATTTATTTTTTATACAATGCTTGCGTCAATTATTGCAATAGCTTGCTCTAAGGGTGATCCGGCTGATTCTGATTGCGGCAAATTGGCAGTAATTGACAATCAAAGATATAATGAAAGAACTCTTCAGGATTCATTATTAAATATACTAGAAGACCCGATCATTGCTGATAATTGTCTCACCTTAACAGTAGGCTACTCTGGATGCAATAATAATCATGTCTTAGATTTAGTTAATGACGGGTCGATTGCAAAAAGTCTGCCGGTTCAAACCAATTTCAGATTGGTGGACAATAATCCTCAACTATGTGATGCATACTTTACCGATACTTTTTATTGCGACCTTAGTTCATTAAAAGTAATTTTCAAAAATGAAAAAACTGTAAGGTTAAATTTTCCTGATCAGAAGAGAAGTATTCTTTGGAATATCGAATAGACGGTTTCTATTTTGAAGAAATAAATTCAATAAAAAATATTTTGCTATATTTATATCCAAAAAAGCACTCCTTGAAAATAACACTATTGCTCACTTTCCTATTTATTTATAGCCTCAATGCATCCAGTCAAGGCTTTTATGCCATCGATGATTCTACCTATCAATCTTTGGTACAATTGGCGTTTGATGATTTACAAAAGGGCAATTGCAAGCCCTGTGTTGAAAGATATGAGCTTGCTTTTGCTGTATCCCAGCGTAGTATATTAAGTCGCCTGCGGGCAGCGGCATGTGCCTATGAATGTAAGGATGACAGCAAATGGAAATATCACATTGAATTTGCCCTTAATAAAGACTGGTCTACTGTAGAAAATATTTTATTGGATAAATCCAACCGCTATCCAGAACTTTCAAAATATACTAATTCAGAAATATATAGCTATGCAAAAACATTTATCAATGATGCAAAGATTAAAAGTGGTTATGATGAAATACTGGCCAAAGAGTTGGAAATAATAGAAAAAGATGACCAGATGCTCCGTCAAAAATCCGACGAAGGCATGGTCAATGAGGATAGATTGAAATTATGGCAACGCATAGAAGCTTTGGATTCTCTTAATCAAATAAAAATTGAGCAAATCATTGTAAAACATGGCTACCCTGGCAAAAGTAAAGTCGGAGCTCAATCATCCACTGCATTTCTTGTTATACAGCATGCTGACCTTGCTTTTCAGGAAAAGTATTTTCCATTGTTGGAGGAAGCAGTAAATAAAAATGAATTGGACAAAGGGAGTTTTGCATTACTGGTAGATAGAATCAGGGTACGCAAAGGCCAAAAGCAACTGTATGGCTCTCAATTGTCAGATAAGGATGGCGACGGAATATTTGAATTTGACCCTATAGAAGATGAGGTCAATGTCAATGAAAGACGCAAGCGTATGGGGCTTGGCACAATTGAGGAGTATGCTAAGTTATTTGGGCTTGAGTATAGGATTGGGAAGAAGTAATAAATGTTTAAAGTTTATGAGATATTCGTTCATTACAAAAAATGAAATGTCCAATCACCTCGCATTTGCTGCAATGACTCTATCTAAATAAGTTTTCAGGAAAAAGTCATCTATGTCATTGAATCAAGTTGCTTCAGCGATTTAAGTTCTTTACGAAGCATTTTGGGCGCTTTACTGTATGAGTTGGCGACCAAGTGAAATAATTCGACAATGGCGTAATTCATTGTTACATTGATAACATAGTTGTTAACATCTAATGGATTGGGATATATTATGCCCATTTTTCGCAAATAGGCCACATGCTGGCTGATGGTACTTTGGGCCAATGGAATTTTTCGAATTAATGATTGGAATCCAATACCTGCCCCTTGACTAGAAATAATTTCCTTTATTATATAAACTCTGGCCGGGTGAGACATTGCCTTACAAATTAGTGAAATGTATTGGCTGTATTCATTAAAATTTTTTGCTTTTGAAAATGACATGGTGTTAAATTAGCGTTGGATAAAAAAATAGTAAGCAAATATAAGAATTGAAAATAAAATTTGAAAATAAAATTGAAAATATTTTTTTCCAGGATAACTGAAAGTATACTCTACGTTTACTAAAAATCTATAATGGTTGGTCTATTCAAGCTGCACCAATCGTAAATCGTAAATATACGATTGAATCAATTTTGAAAAAGTGATCGTAAATCGTAAATATACGATCAGAGTCCAATAACTAACCCTAATCGTATATCGTAAATATACGATTGAAATCTGAAAAGCCAACCCTATTCGTAAATCGTAAATCAATGTCGTTTAGTTAAGCTATATACCCTTGTATCCAGTACTGAATATTTTTGATTTTTTATTGTCTTTTTTATTTCGTGGAAA
>JAYUTD010000030.1:0-6242 GCA_043755305.1 Saprospiraceae bacterium | reverse complement strand
TATTGCAAATAAAAATGCCTGCACCTACATCGTAATATCAATACCGATATAAGTACAGGCAGGGCGATATATGTAATGGGATTAAAAGATATTATTTGTTCTTATCATTAAAAGCACTTACGGTATCTTCTATTTTGCTTTTTCCATTAGAAGTGGTGTGGGAAAACTCCAATTTCATATTTTCCATTTTTTTATTGATCAAATCCATGTAACCATTGATTGCGTTTTCGAAGTCTGTTACGTATTCGTCGCCTTTATTCATGATTTTTCTTCTGATCTTTTTCCCTTTTTGTGGGGCATACAATATACCAACGGCTGCTCCGGCTAATGCTCCGGCCAATACGCCTAATACAACTTTTGTAGTATTCATTTTATTATTATTTTAATGGTGAATTATTATTTTCAAACAGACCGATTGCAAAATTTCTAAAATGCAGGACAATTAGTTTTTTTGAGCAAATACATCCGTGATGGATTTACCAAGTTCATCCATTTCTTTATCAAATTCAGATTTGAATGTTTCCCATTTTTCTTTTCCTTCTACCTGATATTCATCGATTTTCTTTTTCATGTCAGAATTTTTAGATTCCAACTCAGAGATTTTTTGCTTGTACTCTGCCTTTACTGCTTTTTTCTCGTTGGCAATACGTGCATCGAATTCAGCAATACTCTTATTGTTTGCATCGATTTTGGCTGCTACCGTTTCCTTGTATTTTTCTACATCTACAAGGTAATCATTTTCTGCAGCTTTTAATTTTTCATTCGCTTCGGCTACGTCGTTTTCTGCATTTGCTACTTTTTGGTTTGCATTGTCACAACTCATTAAAATGGTAACTGAGGCAACCACAAGTATAAATAATATTTTAATTGATGTTTTCATTTAAAATTAAATTTTGATCCGCTAATGGCGGTACATTTGTGAAAAAATATTCACGTTACAAAGATATCTTATTGATTTTTTTGATCGTTATAGAATTAAGTACAATTGTTGCAAAGTTAGCACTGCTGGTATAATCAAATCTTATCCAGATTCTGTAATTTTATACTCTTCTTTTTAAAATTATAATTTGTGTAAAGAGATCGAAGTATCTGTTTTTTATAAATCAGATTTACTTTTTCCTTTTAACATGAAATAGCCTGATAATAAAATATAGTAAGCGTACTTTATTATCATTAGTACAAGTACTACCAGGTATTGTGGTCCTCCATTTGCACTGTAATTCATATTTACACTGTATTAGACGACTTTTTTGCCTTGGATGACCTTTAGTAAGGTGACTACGATGGCTATGACCAAAAGTATGTGGATAAGCCCACCTGCGTTGTATCCTATGAATCCTATCAGCCAGCCGATGACTAAAATTACTGCTATGACATAAAGTAAATTGCTCATTAATTGTATATTTTATTTGAGTGAAAAATTATGGTGTGTAAAGTTTAACTTTAAGGGCAAGCCTTTCAATTCATGATTTCTAAAAAAATGTTAAAATAAAAGAAACATTTATTTGATCAGCTTGTAACAAGTACAAAAATAAATATATCTATGGTCTTAAAATTATAGAATTTTTAAAAGCATTTACATAATTTACAGATCTTCTATAGAAATGCGGCTTTTAAACAATTTTAGGTTTTTGAAATAAGTAGGTGTGAGCCCTGTGACTTTTTTAAACTGGTTGGATAGATGAGCTACACTGCTATAATTGAGTTTGTACGAAATTTCTGTAAGACTAAGTTCATCGTATAAAAGCAACTCTTTTACCCTTTCTATTTTATGGGCTATAATAAAGTGCTCAATGGTTGTACCC
This sequence comes from Saprospiraceae bacterium, assembly GCA_043755305.1. Lineage (GTDB taxonomy): Bacteria > Bacteroidota > Bacteroidia > Chitinophagales > Saprospiraceae > JADKBO01. Next base: position 4,437 of record JAYUTD010000030.1, on the reverse strand, counting down.
GTTACAGATGAAAAAAGATTGGACAAATAGGTATAATCTTGGTGCAGTTTTTCGCTAAGAAAATCAGAAAAATTGATCTGATAAAGCTCATCTGAGTAGTGAACCATTTCAATGATTACATTTTTTATTTTTTCTATGAGCATGGATTTTTTATCATCCATGAGTTCTAGTGAGTAAGATTTAAGAAGTTTGGCCAATACAGACAATTGTATTTGTGAAAGATTTTCTTTCACATCAACTTCACCCAATTCCACAGATGTGTAGTGCAAGCCAAGTTGATCCAGAGCCGCTTTCACTGCCATTTTGCAACGAATAGAAACCATGTACTTAATATGTATCTTCAAAATGGCTAAATATTTTTCAACAATCTTATTTCGTGAATATGCTATTTACCGTGCAATTTACAAAATATAACATTATTTGTTGTGTTAAATAAATGCAATGTTTAGTATATTTGTTATAACATATGTAAGTATTTGCCTGCCGGGTATCGGTTTATAAGGATAGAGAAGATATTACTCTTCTGGTAAAATTTGCATTCTGTAGGTGGGCATTTTCTTGAATTCTGTCAATGGCTAATCTGGCCAAATGGTAACTCAGTGTTGATTCTGCTCCTTGATTGAGATTTACATATTGGCTCTCAAGTCCATCATAACAGCCACCTGTGCAGGGATTATAGATGATTTGGTAAAGAGGATTGTTGCCAAGAAACCAGCTAAAAGCTTGCTCTGCTTTATACTTGTACTGCCCATTTTTAAAAACCTTATAAAAACTTTCCAGTGCCAATATTGTGTAGGCTACATCAATAGGTTGTTTGCCTCCATCTTCAGCCTCTTTTGCTTCTTTGTCACGGTATAGCCATCCATTATTTGATACCACAGAAATGCCATTGGGATTAAAAGTTTTTGAGAGTAGAAAATCAAACGAGGATTTGGCTACTGATTTATAGGTCATGTTTTGTGTTCTAATCCATGCGAAAAGCATGGCTTCAGGTAGTATGCTGTTGCCATACGTAAGGTAACCTTCATACCACTGCCATTTATCATCTGATTCATGTTGATACATTGCCACCAATCGATCAGCAAGTCTGACAATAAAATAATAATTATCAGCATCGTTTTGGTAATACAATCCCTTAATGATAAATGCCATTGCTCTAGTAGAATAGATATTGAGTATGTGAGGTATGTTTTTTTGTAATATCAATGTGGCTGTATCCACAAAATGGTCAGGTATGTTACCTTTCATTGATATCAAGAAACCTAGTGCCCATAAGGCTCTACCATTGCTGTCTTCTAAATTTTCAATTTTATTTTGATCTGTAAATTTGTTGTCAGTATTGACATAGTTCAAAAACTTTCCATTGTTAAGTTGGCAATGCTTAATAAATTGTAAGTATGTATTGATAAGCACCAAATCTCTGATGTCTGAAGTTATTGCATAGTGCTGACAAAGCAAAATCAGTGCTCTTGCATTGTCGTCAAGTGTATATCCGGAATTCACTTCAGGTTGTGCAATCGTAGAAAATTGCAACATACCATCGGTGGTCGTCATTTTTGCAATGTGATTTAGATTTATTTTTGGTAATCTATATTTTAGTGATATATCTTGGGTACTTAGATTTTCAAATAAACGAGCATGGGCTATTGCAGCATTTTCCCACGCAGTGGAAGCCATCTTATGATGTGCCCTCAGACATATTTGTTTTCGTTTGTCTTCATCTTGTAATAAGTCAATGACTGCGTTAGATAATTCCACGGCGTTTTCAAAATCTATTATTATTCCTGCGCCTTCACACAATACTTCTTTGGCATGCGGTATTGGAGTAGAAATTACAGGACACCCTGAGCTCATCGCATATGCGAAAGTACCGCTTACAGCCTGATTGCGGTCAGTAGATGTAAATAAATAAATATCTGTGAGTTGAAGGTATTCCAGTAAGGTAGCAAGTGGTAGATACCGGTTAACAAACAGGACATGGTTTTCCAGTCCGAGGTCCTTTACTTTTTCAATCAATAAATTTCGGTAGAGCTCACCTTCCTTTTTTACTACAGATGGATGAGTCTTCCCTAAAACCAAAAACAAGGACTCAGGGTGTATCGCAATTATTGCCGGCATAGCTTTCAAAGTGGTCTCGATTCCTTTTCCTGCGCTCAATAAACCAAATGTTGACACTATTTTACGTCCTTGGAATTTGTACTGTAATTTTAGTGTATCCTTGACTAGAGGTTGCACCAGGTGTGTACCATGCGGTATAACACTGATTTTAAAAGCCGGCACATTATAATCAAGCATTAGGATGGCAGAGGCACTATTTGTCATTACAATAATTGCAGAAGCAATTTTAGACATAAATTGTATCTTGCTTTTCAGATTCTCTTCTGGATTAGGCAATACAGTATGAAATACAAATACAATAGGTTTTTGTATTTGCTCAATAAATGATTTAAACTCCTCTTCTTTTTCAGAAAAAAACCCAAATTCATGTTGCATTACCACAATTTGAATTGCCTTGTTTTTATTGATTGAAAAAGCCGTTTTTTCAAAAGCATTTTTATGGTCGGTATTCAGAATATATTTTGGTTTTGGATCATATTTGTGTTCTTCGAATCTGGATTCAAGCGCACAGATAGAAATTGTGAATGAATTTTCAAATTTTCCATCTAGTGCTTGAATTAAGTCTTGAGAATAAGTGGCTATGCCACACTCTCTAGGCGGAAATGAAGTGATAAACAAAATTTCTGCCAATTTTTTTTGTTGGTCATTGCCCATTGCATTTTCAATGGCAGCACACAGATTTATAAGCCACCAATTTTTTTCAGCGTGTGTATTGTATACTGTGAGTTCTGTTGTCATTTGGTAGGTTATTTTAGTTTTTATTTAGTTTTAGTTTTTCAATGAGTGCTTCGAGGTTTACATAAGCTACATTTTTTCTTTCATCTGCGGCACCGGAGTAGATGTGCAATGTATCATTTTCCGATTCAGTGACACGAAGAAAGCATACATTGCTTACTTCCCCTTCTTCCTTTGGTAAGAAAAGCGGATAGGAAAACCCTGCAATTTCGACTTGCGGCTTATTGAAATCAAGAAAAGTCGCACATGCCGCGTATATATGAAGGCTGACAGTTTCGTGCAAACTTTCACACAAAATTTTAAATACCTTCTTTTAATGTCAATTAATCTTCATATCCGCTTTTTATGACGGTAGAAATCATTTTAAATTGCTCTTTGGCATTAAAACTATGCTTGGAATGAGCTGGGATGATGAAGCCTTCTCCTTTGTCAAGTTTTATTGTTTTGTTGTTTGTGGATACCATGGCTGACCCATCTATAATCTGGATGTAAGTATCAAATGGACTAGATTTTTCGCCAATTTCTTCTCCTCTATCAAAAGATGTAGCAGTTATATTCCCTGTCAGTTTTTTGATAATGGTCTTGCTAACTACAGCATTGGGTAAGTATTTAATGATTTCAACTACGATGTGAGATTTGTCTTTTTCAAGTTCTATATTTTTATCCATTCGATTTATATTTTGGAATACCTACAAAATTAAAATTTTACTCAGAAACTTAATTACACAATTAGCTGAATTATTTGTAAAATTGAATTGTAAAGTCGTAATCTAAACAAAAGTCGGGCGATTCATGAAAAAACACAAAACCACAGACGTGAGAACTATTTGTTGAAAAATATTTTTACAATTTCTTTTTCTTGGTTTTCAGTCATTTTATCTTCATCTTTTAGCGTTATTTTTATAGAAGATACCCCATTCTCATTTTTCAAAAGGTTATGCAATTCCTGTTTTGCATCTGTTGGGCCAAACAGCAATACATCAGTATACTTTTTTATTTCAGTGATAATTTCATTGTAGTATTTCGTCTGAAAATGATGTTCTTTATTGTGCATAGATTTTTCGCCTTTTGACAATGCACTTAGTTTGATTGTGTGATCAAATTTTGAGGTGATTGTTTCTCTGCTGAATTCTGGATTAAATGTTATGAGATGTGCATGAGAATGGTCCATCCATATTCCTATTTGTGTATTGGTATGCAAAATTTTTATTTTTTATTATGGATAATATACTGTCCGGGAATTGTATATGAACTTAATTCTATATAAGGTCCAGGACTTTATTTAAAAAAAATACGGGTGACGTCATCATCAGTATTGGCTTCCTATGCATATTAAGGTTTTCCATAGCGCTCGAGCTAGATTTGCCATCTTTTTGCACAATCATAATAATAAATGTAAAGTGTAAGCTTTGAACATTATAATAATGCAAAGATGAAAAATTAAATTTTAACTTTATTATACTTTAAAAGAGCAATTTTATATAATTTTTCACTATTGTCCGACAAAAATACACACAAAAATGTCGCAATCCTAATACCAGATTAAGATTCAGGCAAATTAATTTTGCCAAATTTTATACATAG
>JAYUTD010000029.1:0-2494 GCA_043755305.1 Saprospiraceae bacterium | reverse complement strand
AATGCTGGGACTTGGAAATCCGATCGTCCCTATAGACAAGGAAGTGTCCAAGAAGATATAAACAATAATGCACAAGATATAGAAGAAACAGATGCTGATAATTTGTATAATCATTATGGTTCTTCTACCGCAGATTTACTTGCGGTGGGTTATAGTATTCCTGTAACGAATGGCAAATATTTAGTTCGCTTGCATTTTGCAGAAAATTATTGGACTGAATTGGGGCAAAGGGTGAATAATATTTTCATAGAAAATCAGCCAAAATTATTAGGTTTTGATATATTCAAAGAAGTGGGATATAGAACAGCTTTGATGAAGGATTTTGAGGTAGTCGTCAATGACGGGAATTTGAACATTGGTTTGGTTCCTTTAATCAATCGTCCAGCAATCGCAGGTCTAGAAATCTGGAAAATCAATCAATTGAACACGATGAGCTTAAGTTCTAGTCAAATTACGGGGGCAACTTGTGGTTCGGCTAATGGGACAATAACATTACAAGCCAACAATGTGTCAGTTGGCGTGAATGTTGTTTATAAATCAAGTAAATTTGGCATCTATCAAAGTTCTCCTATATTTACTGGTCTTGCAGCAGGGACTTACACTTGCTATGTAAAAGAAGATATGGCAGGTGGGTGCGAATCCCAAACCGATATGAGCATACCTGTTTTGCCTAAGAATATTAATTTTAACATCGCCATTACACCAGAAATTTGTGGCATAGCCAATAGTGGTACAGTGAGTATTAGTAATATAACAGGCGGAATCGCCCCTTATACCATTCAATGGAATACAAATCCTATGACAAATGGAAATGTAGCCACGAATTTGCCTGTAGGGAATGTGGTTTTAAGTATTCGGGATGCTGAAAATTGTGTTTTTTCTCAAACAGTACAAGTTCCTGCTTGTAATTTGGCGGCTAATACAGCCCCTATTTTATCTAATGCGATTCAAGATGTGTTGATATTTCAAAACAATCCTAGCATCAGTATTTATTTGGGGGGTGCTTTCACAGACTTACAAACGCCGAATGCTTTGACATTTAGTGTTCTGAACAATACAAACAATCCCTTGATTAGTACTCAAATCAATGGGCAATTCTTAGTGCTAAGTTTCACAAATAATCAGATAGGCACAGGCAATATCACCGTACAAGCTACAGATGCAGGCGGTTTATCGATGACTGATCTGTTCAATATTCATATTTTAGCCTATGATATTCCTGTTACACAAGTCAATCGTACGGTCTTGAGAGGTAGTCAAAACCGAGTCATTCTTGGCATACAAATAAATAATTCGAGCAATACGCTTGTTTCAAATCTTATCTTCAAAACTACAGGCACTACACAGACGAGTGATATTAGTCAAGCAAGACTTTATAAAACTACTGGGCTTAGTTTCACCAATCCGGTTTTGGTAGGCAATGCCCTTAATAATCCAAATGGACAATTTTCTTTTAGTGGTTTGAACGAAAATTTGATTGTAGGCACCAATCAATATTGGCTGACTTATGATATAGCCTCGAATGCCCATATAGGGAATCTCCTAGATGCAGAATTAGTTTCTATTACTATAGACGGGACAACTGCCATTCCATCAAATGGCAATCCTTTAGGTACTCGTACAATTGTTCAAGCAGATTTAACGCCTGGCAAAGCCCTTGATTTGGATGGAATAGATGATATGATAAGCATTTCAGACGAATCAAAGTTTGATTTCAATGCAGGTTTTACAGTAGAAGGCTGGTTTAAAGTCAAACTATTTGATAAGGATTCTCAAACTTTGATAGCCAAAGGCAATGCTTGGGGAATAGCCAGAAATGCACAAACAAATTTTTTAAATTTTTATGTAGCTGGATTGGGCAATGTACTCGGTGGGATGAATGTGGCGGATGGGGAATGGCATCATATTGCAGGCATTTACACAGGCACAAAATTGCAATTGTATGTGGATGGTCAATTGGATAATGAAGCAACAGTAACAGGCACTATGTTAGGGAATGATTTTCCAGTTCATTTAGGCTCAAATGCCGAACTAGCTGGGCGCAATTTTAATGGACAAATGGATGAAATACGCATTTGGAATATGGCAAGAACTGCGCAAGCCTTGCGAGAAAGTATCCACCTTATTTTGAATGGCACAGAAACAGGTTTGCTGGCTTATTTACAATTGAATGAATCCTCCGGTGTTCAAACGCAAGATTTAGCCAATGATTTATTAGGGACTTTAAATGGCAATATGACTTATGTCAATTGGATGAGTTCTCCAGTGCCTGTGGGTTCTGGGACAGTGTTTAGTGCCAATTCACTTGCCAACGCGACGGTCAATTTTAGTGTTGTGGGATTAAAAATGAGCTTTGGATCAATTCACCCAAATGGTCAATTGGTGGTTACTCGCATTGACAATGTAAGTCCAGCAGGGAATGATCCAGCACCAGGAAAGACGAAAACAAGCTATTATTGGATTGTGAATAATTATGGTAGTGTCAAAACGGGTT
>JAYUTD010000028.1:0-2500 GCA_043755305.1 Saprospiraceae bacterium | reverse complement strand
ACAATGAAAGTATTTTTTGACCGCATTACTGATTTGATCACGATTGAAAAAGACCTGGGCAGAAAGTTGCGGGGAAAAAATATGGCAGTAATCACTACATCAAATGGCGATAATCTGGGCGAACATTTTTGGTTGCCTTTCATAAAAAGTGCCGATTACCTGGGCATGCACTATCTGGGCAATCTGCATACGTTTAATGGCACCGAGTCTGAAGACTTAATGCCTTTTATCCATGGTGTAATGCAATGACAAAATTAAAGGGATGTAAAAGCCAGTAGACCTTTACACGGATTTATACAATACAGCAATGATGTCCAAAAGGCTGTGGTCACCTAGATGGGTGCAGTGATTACCTGCTGCCATTTTATTCAATAAATGAAAGTTTTTATCCCTTAGCCTTTTGAAAAAAACAAATCCATGAAATTAATGATGTATCTTTTTTGTGTAATGCATTAATAACAAAACCAAAATTAATTTATATGTCATGAAACCAACTGCATTATTCCTGGCTTTTTTTGTACTGTCTTCAATATTGAATGGGCAAAGCAAAATAGATGAATTGCCTGCAAATACCATAACCAATGTAAGTCTTGGTGTTGGAGATGCTTCATTGATTTCACTTAACTTAGAACAAAATTTTATCGTCAACCATCGATCCATGGTCTCCACAAAAATAGGATTAGGGTACAATCAAAAAATTTCATATTGCATCTTTCGTCCCTGCCCAAAATTAGAGCATTACTTAGTGCTTCCTCACCATGTATCCTACCTTTACGGAAAGAATAAGGTAGCCATCGAGCTTGGTCTAGGAGGTGCGATTGTTCTTGGGAATACCGAAAAAAATTATATTCTTTTTCCATTTCTTGGCTTCAGGTATATGCCACGGACTATAAATCGATTGACATTCAGGGCATACTTCACCACCCCTTTTCCAGGCTATGATACATTCCTCCTGTTTGTTCCTTATGGTATAAATTTTGGTTACAATTGGAGAGGATAATCAAAAAACTAAAGGGTATTGAGCAGTTGGATTAATACCAAAATAAAAGAAGGGTATAAATAGGATGTTTATTTAAAATAAAAAAATTCACTATTCTTCCATTTGTGTTTTTATTGCCAATAAAATTATTATTTTTGTTCATACTTTTTTTTGTAGGATTAAATCTACTGAAAGTAAATAATTTTTAGTGGAGATTGAAACCACGTAAATCAACGGGGCGGTTCTGAAAAGCCTTATGAGTAAGAAAAAGATAAAAAATAAACGAAAATGAATACCGACAATGGAGCATTAATGGATCAGGCCAAAGAATGCCTGAGAGGAAAATGGGGTATGGCAATAGGCACAACCGCCTTCTATTTGTTGCTGGGAAGCAGTGTCCAGCTTATTCCTAAAATTGGCCCTATGCTTGCTTTATTGCTAGCAGGCCCACTGGCTACAGGTCTGGCTATATTTTCATTATCCCTTGCAAGAAATGAAGAAGCGAAATTTGAACAAATTTGGCAAGGCTTCAAGCACTACGGCAATGCTATTGGCACCTATATTTTAATGTTCATTTTTGTTATCCTATGGATGTTACTGTTCATCATTCCAGGCATTATTGCAGCAATTTCCTACTCCCAGGTATTTTATATCTTGGCTGACAATCCTCAAATAGCGCCTATGGATGCCATAGATGAAAGTAAGAAAATGATGGATGGCCATAAAGCCAAATATTTTGGCTTATTAATGAGGTTTTTTGGTCTTGCTTTGCTTTGCATTCTAACTTTGGGAATAGGCTTTTTCTGGTTGATGCCATATATAAATGTCACCACTGCACTATTCCATGAGGATATAAAGTCGGAAAAAGAATTTAATGTAAATGACCATTTGGTTTAAATACGTGGCGGATATCTTTGCGTAAAGTGTGCGGCCAATTTGGTGCAGCTTTTGCTATTCTCATATAGGCCATAGTCAAATGCTCGTTTTCCTTTTGGGCCTTTGGTAGGGAATGTTGGTATAATGCTTAAGAAAATTAAATATTTATAGAGCTACTATTTAAAGTTGTCGACCTTTTTTAAAAATTAGAAAATCTACAAACGAATGTTCGTACGGAAAAAATATTTTGGCAACCATAAATTGGAACTATAATTTGAAACTAAACCATCGGTATTCTATTTATACTATATAAACCAAGATATGTCAAAAACCTTTCTAAGTGCAGAATGGAAAAAGCTCGCGATGGCCAATTATGAAGTGGACGTATCGGTGCTCCAAAAATATTTACCTTTTAAGACAAACATTGATGTATGGCAAGACCGATGCTATGTGAGCTTAGTCGGCTTTTTGTTTACCAATGTAAAATTAAAAGGGATCAGCATTCCTTTTCACACTACTTTTGAAGAAGTCAATTTGCGTTTTTATGTTCGGTACAATGACAAAGGAGAATGGAAGCGTGGCGTTGTTTTTATCAAAGAAATTGTGCCCAAGCCGGCATTGACCTTCGTAGCAAATAGGATTTAC
>JAYUTD010000027.1:0-2501 GCA_043755305.1 Saprospiraceae bacterium | reverse complement strand
GAAAATTCGTGTGGTGTCACTTGATGGCAAAACCCCATCATTAAAGCAATACATCATCCGTTGGTCCTACAGAATGATTGACATATTATTGACATTGGGTAGTTTGGGAACTTTTGCCATCATTTCTTCTCCAAGGGGCCAGAGAATTGGTGACCTTTTGGCTGGTACGACTGTAGTAAGTACCTCACATATTATGTATAACAATTTAGAGGATTTGGAGAAATTAAACAATACCATACGTGATATAAAGTACCATAATATAATCCAATACAACGATGAAGAAATGCTTACAGTCAAAGCAATGCTTCAGAGATACAAGTCTTTTCCGAATGAATATAACGCTGACCTTATCCGTGAGCTGGCAAACAAAATTGCCAAAGACCTCAATGTCTCCGCTATTAAAGGCAGTAAAGTTGATTTTTTAGAAACTGCTCTGAGCGATTACATTGTCCTGACCAGATAATTTATTTTTGAGGTTTACTTAATATGTTTTTTCTACGTAGCTGTCATTACAAAAAAAAAGACCAAACATGAAGATGGTCTTTTCTTTTAATCGGATTTATCGTCAAGGCAAAAGTACCTATACTAAGTGGTCATGCAAATCGTCCCCTTCTCCCGTTTTAGGATTTGGACCATACTCGTTTTTGCCCGGTTGGCTATCAGTCAACGCTAATATTAGATTGTATATTGGTATTAATAAAAACCACCCACTTTTGCCAACATCATGCATTCTTCTAACACCGGCAGCAATATTAGGCACAATCATAGCAAGTGCTACAATCATATACAAGGTCTGACTAATAGCCGAGGCTATTATACCTAATATCATGTAGAAAAGAACGAAATACCAGTATTCAGCTCTTCTTGCTCTTCCGTTGAAGTCAGCATAACTTGTTGTTACACATTTTTTAAAATAGTCAAATGGATTCATTGTTTGTGTTTTAGATTGTTAAATAAAGTTTGTTATATAAAGTAAAAATATGTTATTTAAATTGGTCGTAGCTATACCTATTAATTCTTTTAGAACAAAATAGCATAATGCTTTAAGTTAAATCCCCTCATTAAAAGAAGATGCAAAACAGTGAAATAAAATTGAAACAAAATAATATTCCTAACTGTTCCCTCCTTATTTAATTTTAGGATCCAATTAATAAATTAACACAAAAATACCAATAAACTCGGATTTTCAAAATATAAAATCGATTATTTCGAAGTTTAGTGTAAAAAATATTGATCAAACTATAACCTGTTAAACCAACATTTCAAACAACATAGGCCTGTCGTTAATATGTTCGAAGTTAATGCCATGCGCATTCATTCTTTCAATCAGAGGGGCAAAATCGTTTTTATTTTTCAATTCAATACCTACCAAAGCCGGCCCTGATTCCCGATTGTTTTTCTTAGTGTATTCAAAATGAGCAATATCGTCATCCGGACCAAGAACATTTAAAAATTCTTTTAATGCGCCGGCCCTTTGCGGAAATCTTATAATGAAGAAATGCTTCTTACCTTCATAAAGCAATGCTCTTTCTCTTATCTCTTCTGTACGGGCAATGTCATTGTTTCCCCCGCAAATAATAATTGCTATATTTTTGCCTTTAAGCTCCTCCTCTGAAATAAAATCAAGAGCAGCAACACCAATGGCTCCTGCTGGTTCAGTTACAATAGCCTCGTCGTTATACAAGGCCAATAATGTCGAACAAATTTTACCTTCGGGTATGAGTAAAATCTCATCAACTACTTCTCTGCAAACTGCAAAAGTATTGTCACCTATCTCTTTAACGGCAATGCCATCTGCAAATGAATCGATTTTGTCGAGCTTAACTACCTTTCCAGCTTTCATTGCGGCATGCAGAGCAGGGGCACCTTCTGATTCAACTGCAATTATTTTTGTCTTTGGGCTTAATTGTTTAAAAACACTTCCTACTCCTGCTATCAATCCACCACCCCCAACAGCTACAATAAGTATATCAAAAGTCACCTTAGCTTCCTTTATCATTTCCAATGCTACTGTACCTTGGCCTTCCATCACCTCAAAATCATTGAATGGATGAATAAATGGCAGATTCTTTTCCACTGAAGACTTCCATGCTTCCATTTGGGCATCATCGAATGTATCACCTACCATTTCTATAGTAATCCATTTACCGCCAAAATGTCTAACCTTAGAAATTTTTTGTTTTGGAGTAGTAGTAGGCATGAATATAGTTCCATATATACCAAGATGGGCACAAGCCAGTGCTACACCCTGAGCGTGATTGCCCGCACTTGCGCAAACTATGCCATTGGAAGTCAGCATTTGGTCCATTGAAGACATCTTGTTGTAAGCTCCTCTTATTTTAAAAGATCTGACGACCTGCATGTCTTCTCTTTTCAAAAAAACATTACAATTGTATTTCTTTGACAGGTTGAAATTTCGATGAAACGGTGTCTTTTGCAGGACTTCTTCCAATCTTACCTCGGCTTCCTGAATTTTCTTTAGTGAAAGAATTTGAGTTTGT
>JAYUTD010000026.1:0-2507 GCA_043755305.1 Saprospiraceae bacterium | reverse complement strand
TCGCCCCGGTAAATGACCCTTTTTCGTGACCAAACAATTCTGAATTGATCGTGCCGGGAGGTATGGCACCACAGTTGATGGCGATAAAGCCATTGTGTTTTCGTTTGCTTAATTCATGGATGATGCGACTGAAGATTTCTTTGCCTACACCACTTTCACCCTGAATCATCACTGTAAGGTCGGTACTGGCTACTCTGATGGCAGTATTGAGTGCCCTGTCAAGCGCTACTGATCTGCCAATAATACCAAACCTTTGTTTTACTGAATTTATATTCAAAATCTTGATTTATAATTTTATTATTTCACCTTTTAAGGTTGCACTGGTAGCCTCGTTTACTTTTACATGGATGTATTGGCCCGGTTTCAATTCATCATTGGTTTTGGGAAATACAATCATTTTATTTTGAGAATTTCGCCCTTTCCAATCTTTGTCTGATTTTTTAGAATTTCCTTCGATCAATACTTTAAATACCTTGCCAATATCTTTTAGATTGTGCTTTAGCGCCACTTCTGTTTGCAATTGCACAATCTCGCTTAACCTTCTTTTTTTCACTTCTTCAGGTATATCGTCTTCATACTTTCTAGCAGCAAGTGTGCCTGGCCTTTCAGAATAGAAAAACATATAGGACAAAGAATATTGTGCCCATTCAATCATGGATAGGGTGTCTTGGTGTTCTTCTTCCGTTTCAGAACAAAAACCTGTGATAACATCTGAAGAAATGGCACATTCCGGCATTATGCGGTAGATGGCATTGACCCTATCCATGTACCATGCCCGGTCGTAGGTACGGTTCATCAACTCCAGGATTCTACTATTGCCTGATTGTACTGGAAGATGTATATACTTGCATATATTTTCATAAGAGGCCATGGTATGCAATACTTCATCGGTAATGTCTTTTGGATGTGAAGTACTAAATCTTACCCTTAAGTCCGGATGAATCTTAGCTACCATTGCTAATAAATGTGCAAAGTTTACCACGGCCTTTGTCTCCGGATTTTCCCATTTAAAAGAATCTACATTTTGGCCCAGCAAAGTAACTTCTCGATAGCCCTGGTTAAACATTTCAGTTGCTTCTGACAAAATAGAAAAAGCATCTCTGCTGCGTTCCCGACCTCTGGTAAATGGTACTACGCAAAAGGAGCACATATTGTCACATCCTCTCATGATGGAGATAAAGCCCGACACACCGTTGCTGTCCAGCCGCATGGGAGAAATGTCCGCATAGGTTTCTTCCCGTGACAAAAATACATTGATGCCTTTTTCGCCATCCTGCGCTGTGGCCACAAGATTTGGTATGTCGCGGTAAGCATCCGGTCCGACTACGATGTCCACCAATTTTTCTTCTTCGAGAAATTTAGACTTAAGTCGCTCAGCCATGCAGCCGAGCACTCCAATCAGCATAGATGGATTGCCCTTTTTCAATTGATTGAATTGGGTAAGCCTTTTCCTTACCGTGTCTTCTGCTTTCTCTCTGATTGAACAAGTGTTGATCAAAATTAAGTCGGCACGGTCGACATTTTTAGTGGATTTGTAACCAATGCCATCTAATATTGAAGCGACTATTTCCGAATCCGAAAAATTCATCTGACAGCCATAGCTTTCTATATAAAACTTTTTGAAGGCAGCATTGTCATCAAAATTGGTATCACCAAAAGCCTGACCTTGCCTGGTTTCATCAATCTCTTTTTCTAAATTTATAAGTGTAGGATTGCTATCGTACATCAGAATAGTAATTTTTAGGCTGCAAAGTTACGATAAAATACGGAAGATGACAAATTGACAGGATAGATTTTAGCATGACTTTGTGGTGAGATGAACAAAATGTATCTTTACTTTACCAAACATTAAATTAAATTGAGGATTTATTGTGCAAAATTAAAAAAGAAATGAGTGTAAGTACTGAATATGACCTAATAATTATTGGTGGTGGCCCTGTAGGAATAAGTTGTGCCATCAATGCAAAATCAAGTGGCCTCAATTACATTATTTTGGAAAAAGGTGTACTGGTAAATTCTATATATAATTTTCCCACCAATATGACTTTCTTTTCTACTTCTCAAAAATTGGAGATCAGCGATATCCCGTTTATCGCACAAAATGAAAAACCTACCAGAGCCGAAGCATTGGAATACTATAGGCGATTGGTACTTCACTTTGACCTCAATATGCTCCTCGACCAAGAAGTAAAAGCGATCACAAAGAAGGATAATTTTTCAGTCACAACGCAGGACCAAATATGGTATGCAAAAAATGTCGTCATTGCCACCGGATTTTATGACCATTACAATGCATTGAATGTAAAAGGAGAAGACCTGGCTAAGGTAAAGCATTACTATGATGATGCCCATAAGTATATTAAAAAAAATGTGCTTGTAGTCGGTGGAGCAAATTCTGCGTGTGATGTGGCACTGGAGACATGGTCCAAAGGTGCCAATGTAACCATGGTGGTGCGGGATAGTAAATTGTATGAAAAGACAAAATACTGGATCTTGCCTAATATAGA
>JAYUTD010000025.1:0-2508 GCA_043755305.1 Saprospiraceae bacterium | reverse complement strand
GAAAATTTATTGGAAACTATTTGTTGATCTATAAGTCCATTGCTATTGAATCTACAACGAACCAATCCATCAAATCCACTTACGAAAAGTTCATCACCTACACTTTTAATGCATTCGATTTGATCCAGGGAAAGCAAGGCATTGTTCTTATTGACATTATATAATTTTACCACATGGGTGGTAGGATTGTAGAATACAATTCCTTTGTTGGCATCCTGCCATCCGGACGCTAGCCAGATATTGTCATTTTTATCTACTTCTATTCGCAGCAGTTTCTTAGAAAATTTGTATTTGGAAAGGGCTTTGTTAACTTCATCATTTTGTATAAATCTATTTTTTGTTTTATTGTAATAAAACAAGCCATTGAATGTACCAAACCATAAGTCACTGTTGCTGTCTTGTGCAATGCATAAAGCCAAAGGGTTTTTACTTGTAAAAACGGGTTTTACAATGTTATCCTTTTTTATGTCATAGCCTACAAAAGTATCTTTTTGTGACGTCAACCATAGTATTGATTTTTTATCCATATGAAAATCATACAATCCTTTCTTCGCTTGCCCATAAGGAAACAATTTAGGCGGCAATGGCAACTCCCTCTTGTTGACCAAATCATACTTAAATAATTTATAATAACTAGCGGTAAACCATACAATCGAATCGATGCCCCGACTATTGGCTTCAAAAAATAGGTCATTGATCTCTACAGCAGCAGATAGCCCACCAAGTCCTAGCGGAATCGAATTTAAGAACCTCGAATTTAAGTTAAGCCTAGATAGCCCCAATGAAGTGCCTATCCAATAGCCTGACCTGGCAGATGCCAACGCAGAATAATTAGGGTTAAGATCTTTAATATTAAAATTAATTGTTTCCGGAGTAATCCACTTTCTTGCTTTTTTGTCAAATAACTTTAAGCCATGCATAGTACCCACCAAAAGTAAACCGGGATAGATTTTTGCATCTAAGTCCTGTGTAAAGTAAACACAATTTTGGCCATTGGAAGGTCCATAAATATAGGTATCCATGTGCTCACTTTCAGGGTCAAAGCTCAGCATGCCTAATGTCCAGTTGCCAATCCAGATTATACCTTTATTATCTTTGTAAATATTCAAAAAGCCATCGCCTTCTTTTGTATTTTTCAAATCAGGATGATGGTATATTTTAAAGAGATCATTTGTTCTATTCCACTTGCACAAACCATAGGCAGTACATAACCAAATTGTATGGTCTTCAATTAACATGTTGCAATTTGCCAACTTCAACTCTAATCCTTTTGGCAATGGCTTTTTGCGGATATTGATTTCTTTTCCTTTATTGATGTACAAGCCCTTTTCTGTGCTAATCCACATTTCATCATTGATAGAATCGTAGGCAAAATTGAATGGGATATACTTACCTTTGCTTCCTACCTCCTTGTTGCTAATGCGTTGTACTTTCAGAGTCCTTGTATCAAATATATCGAGGTGGTCACCAGAAACCAACCATAGTCGCCCATGTTTGTCCGGACAGATTTTTTTAATATAATTATTTGAAATGGTGGTTGTATCCTCTAGATTATGATTGAATGATCTAAAACTATGGGCATCATATCTTACAACTCCGTTATTGGTTGCCAGCCAGATAAATCCATCGTCACTTTCTGCGATACCAAATACCTCAGGGCTATTCAGCCCATTGTGAATGCTGTAATACTCTGATCGAATGTTTAGAATATTTACTTGAGTAAAAGCCCTGAATTGGATGAATATTACCAAACAAGCACAACAAAATAAAAATAGATTTTTCCTACTAAAAATATTTTTCAATATACCATTGCAATTAGGAAATAAAAGTAACAATAATTGATGAAAATTTGAAAATTGCCATTAATTGCTGAAAATTTTTATTTATCGATATAAAAATACACTTTCCATTGATTATTGTTTCTGATTGAAATATTGCCAAGAACTTCTAGTTTTTCTGAAGGAGTTGCATAATTGATCCCAACATTGCCTGTAGGGGTTAAATGCATGATAAGTGGATTGGCGTTGGATGACAGGTCTGACTTTGAAGATATGCGCAATCCTTCTTCTCGCATACTTGTAAGCAATATATCAGTGCCAAATCCGCTAAAGGTTCTATTGACAAATAGCAATTGAGTCGCATCTATAAATTAGTAAATTTTATTTTAATGTCTGATCTTAGCGACTGATTCACTTCAAGTTTGGCAGATGGGTTATTGGTGCCAATGCCTACATTTTGAGCATAAGTCATCTGTAAAATAGATAAGGAAAAGAAAATAATGATTGCTGTTTTCATGTAAATATTTTTAATTTTTATTCAAAAATTGATTTTTAATTACGCACTTGCTAAGTAGTAATTGAAGATAAAAATGCTCTACTCCGTATATTACTATTAAATCCTGCTGCTTTTTTATTTGATTTATAGCACAAAAATAGTATGTCTTGCCTATTTTATCAAAATACGGCCGACACATGATAATGTATATATTTTAATATAAAAATTTTATGG
>JAYUTD010000024.1:0-2509 GCA_043755305.1 Saprospiraceae bacterium | reverse complement strand
CCCGTACCTGGCAATAAACCTGCAACACCTAAACCACCAGAATTACCAGCTAATAAGTTATTTGTAGCCTTTCCTAAAACGATAACTCCACCCCATTTACCTTTGTTAGTGATACCATAAGTTGGAACACCAGCTGTTTCTGTCATTGGATCAGCAGTAGTGGTGAAAACGATAGGGCAAGATTCTGTTCCGGCAGCAAATATCTTTGCACCTCTAGATACAACTAATAAACCACCATTTTTAGAAGTATTTGTAACCGTTTCTTGCATACCTTTAATAACTGTGCCTGGAGCAATAGTTAAAGATTTGTTTTTTCCAACATAGTACTTTCCAGTAGTGTTGGCACCATTGTTGTCCAAAATATAAGTTTTTGAACAATCAAGAATTGTGTTGGCGGCAGTAAGGTCACCAGCAGCATTTGCTAAAGTAGAAAAATTCACTGTTGTCCTAGAAGCAACAGGAGGGCATCCACAAGCAGCGCCCAAATTACTCTGTGCGAAGCTCGAAGAAATTGATGCCGCTACAAAAGTAGCCAAAGTTAAAAATTTAGAAACATTCATTTTTGTTTTCATTTTTTAAAAATTATTAAAATTGAATAAAAGGTTTGATAATTATAATTACAATCACAAAGGTATTTTACAAAATAAATTTTTAGCCATTTAGAATAATAAGTATATATAAATAAAAAGGCCAAAAAACAATCTAATGTTAAGATATTACTTACTTTTAAAAAATAATATACAAAATGTCAATCTTAACATTGAAATTCAAAAATATGAATCCGGCAATTGTTTAATTTGAGTTGGCCTTACGGACACTAATCTTTTACGCAACGTATGGCATAACCATAATTCATGTCTGCGAAGTATCTGAATATTTTAGATTTTTTGTAATCCAAATTTCTAAACCATGCTTCATTTTCAGTGGCCGTTGCTGTCCACCAAAACCCTTGTTCTGCTGAATTTGGCAAACAATTTCTACCATCAAATAATCTACAACCACAAGGTAAAGCAGCAAAGCCACTATCATTGGTACCCCATACATTTGCAAAATTTCTCCATGATCTTGTTTGATAATCTTGTTTTAATTTATCACCTTGATCGCTACCTCTCCAATTGACTTGATTTATGTCATCATTGTCCATGCCCAAATGGGTCTCTAGGGTTTGCCAATCAACTTCTGTAGCCACATGCCAGCCCTCAGGAGCAATGTTATCTGTATTTCTAATGGTGTGAAAATTATATAATTTGCCATGTAAGCCATTTGAGTATGCTGGCATTAAAGTATTGGCCCATGAAGCAGTATCAAGTTCATTGATAAATGTAACGGCTTTGCCATTATTATATTTGGTAGATCTTAGATCTTCAGCCATCCACCATTGACTGCCAATCTTTACAGTGGCATATGTATTGCCTTCAATGTCCACAATGGACGACATTTCAGGTTTTGGTTTTACTACTTCTTCCTCAGGGCCACATGAAGCAAGTATTAGTGAATAAAGTATAAACCAAAATAATTTTTTTCTGTATTGCATGAGCCTAAAATTTTTAATTTAATTTTATAAAGTTTTTACGTATCGTCAAAGCCTCGTTTGATACTTGTAAAGAATAGCTACCTTGCAATAAAGATTGCATTTGGGTGATGCTATGTAAAGTAGGACTCAATAATTCTGAATGCACCAATTGACCAAGTGCATTGTATATTTCGATTTTAGTTTCTATATTAGCATTTATATCATGTGATACATTGAGTACATCTGTAACAGGATTGGGATAGATTACTACCGAGG
Source organism: Saprospiraceae bacterium (assembly GCA_043755305.1). Taxonomy (GTDB): domain Bacteria; phylum Bacteroidota; class Bacteroidia; order Chitinophagales; family Saprospiraceae; genus JADKBO01. Next base: position 720 of record JAYUTD010000024.1, on the reverse strand, counting down.
CATCATCGGATGATCTCGGTGGGAGATTAGGACATACTACATCCAAATCCAAATCATTGCAAAATCCGATGTAGCAGCAAAGAGACTCAACATTATAGTTTGCCAAAGAATTGAAGTTGCATGCCAAAGGATCCATACAACCAAAAACTATTGGTGTCTTACATTTGCTTCCATCGTTGCAAGCAAAAGCTGCATCATACTCCAAAAATGAAGGATCTTGGCATCCACAAGTGAGTGGGTATTTGAGCAAGGGTGAAAATGTTTCATCGCTAAGAAGTAGACTTGAATTTGATACATATTTTATCAATGTTCCCTCACTGCTCAATACTTCGATATTCAATTCAAAACTCAATGTACCTGAAGTTGTAATTTGTGCAATCAATATCTGATTGCTATCTGGAATCACACCTACCGTGCCAGCATTTCTTATGAATGCTTCATTGCTTTCGAAAATATTGCCTTTGATCGTTCTCCCAAAGACAGAAGTCTCTTCATTGGTCAATGGATCGATAAATCCTTGACTCAACCAATTAGCAGGCTTATTAGGATTGGGCATTAAGCCATCCGCTGTGGTCAAGGGCAAGCCCATAAGAGGTGTGTTATTTTTCAAAAGATCATCAATGTTATTGCCAATACCTATGGCACCCGCAGCACCGTTTTGGTCTTGTGTCTTTGGGATGCCAAACTGTACATCAACTCCTGCTTTTGCAACTTGACCCA
>JAYUTD010000023.1:0-2513 GCA_043755305.1 Saprospiraceae bacterium | reverse complement strand
TTTGTACAATGCCATAAACAAGTGCGATGCTTAACAGCAATGTAATATCACCACCTTGAATACCAGTTACAAAAATGGTTATAAAAGTGCCAAATATATTGCCTAAGTAGGGTATTATTTCTAAAAAGCCACAAAGGATAGCAAAAAAGATTGCGTGTTTAACACCAAGTATACTAAAGCCAATGCCGTACAAAAACCAAAGGCTTATAATTACCTTAGAAATACCAATCAAATATTGTTGAGATACTTTTGTTGTGCTTTGGATTATGGTTTCCATTTCTAGTCGATTGCTTTCTTTCGAAAGTTTAAGTAAAAATTGTTTTATATGACCACGGTAATACAATAGAAAAATAAAATATAGAAGCACTACAATTAAATTTGCGAATAGAAAAGAGATAGAGCCTGCCATACTTTGAATCATATTTGTATAGGAAGGTTGTTCTTTTTCTATAATAATGAGTTGGTCGGCTACTGTAATATTAAATTGATTGAAAATATATTGGTGAAATTTATTTGCGGCCTCATAAGCTTTTTCTTTCACTTGCTCCACATCATTTATTATTCCTGAAATTTTCCAACCTAAAGCAGAAATTAACCCTGTAATTACCAATAAAATGACCAAGAAGCAAATTACGACAGCAATGATTTTGGGTATTTTCTTGCGCTCCATATATTGACAAAATGGCAAGAAAAGTGTTGCCAAAATTCCCCCGAAGCAAAGTGGTATAAAAAACACTTTACCATAATAAATGGCCAAAATAAAAAGTACCATCAAAAGTGTTTTTTCGAGCAGCGTAGTTAAAGTTATTGTCATGGTTGTCTTTTTTTAATTAAAGTTTTATTTCTTCAAAGTTTTCTCAATTTCATGCCAACTTGGCTCTTTTGCAGTGTTTACAAAATTTAAGCCATATTGCGCTTGCAATACAACAAAATTATTTTATTAACCGAGCCTCATTGATGCCTCTCCAAGCTTATAGACAGGTATGCCTCAATTCTTTTTCTTTATGAAATAAGTGAAGCTAATAATGTACCTATGTCATTTGGCGGTTTAATGGAAATGGCTATTAAATTTGGCATTGTTTATTCTAAAAATTGTTCAAACTGCATTGCATATAAATTAAGCAATAATAAATATAATTATATTTTCCGACATTACTACCTTTTTATTCTGCAACTAAATTTGCAGAGTAACCTATTTTCTTGCGAAATTTGATTGGATTTGGATTCCTACTTTTATTCACCACTTTATAAATCTGAACCCCAATCAATGGAATAAGGCTTGCGGCAATTGAAAATATCCATGCATCCATAGGCAATAAGCTCAATCCTAATACCAATCGCATTTTCGGAATGGAGAATACGAGTACTACAAGACCCATACAAATAGCAATTGCATACCACACAAATTTATTCCTGGTGATTTCATTAATTAGAAATGGTGACTTTGGCGAAGTCATATTGAATACATGGAACAACTGAGCCATTGCTAAGGTAATAAATGCAACATTATTTAACACTTTATGGTCAGGTGTAATGTAATATCTGCAAAATACTACAGCTACCATTACCGAAAAAGTAATTGTAATGGAATATAGCACAATTGCGATCCAATCTTTTTTAGTTACAATATCCTCTTTGGAGTTTCGTGGGGGTTCTTGCATCACAGTTTTATCCCCTTTGCCCAGTCCTAAAGCCAATGCTGGGAATACATCTGTAACCATATTTAAAAACAAAAGCTGCAAGGGTAAAATAGTGGAAAATGGTGCTAAAAAACCCAAAACGGTTACAATGGAAATTTCACTTAGATTACATGAAACTAAATAAACAATAAATTTTTTAATGTTATTGAAAATTTCTCGACCATGCCCCACTGCTTCAGCAATGGAGCCGAATGAGTCATTTTTTAAAACTATACTTGCGGTTTCTTTTGCCACTTGGGTCCCTCTCAAGCCCATGGCAATGCCTACATCGGCTTTCTTAAGTGCTGGAGCATCATTTACTCCATCACCAGTCATAGCAACAATATTGCCGGCCTTTTGAAAAATATCTGCAATGTCCAATTTCTGTTTTGGTGTAGTTCTAGCAAATACGGAGCAGGACAATATTCTTTTCTTCCATTCTTTTGTTATTAATTTTGGTTCTGGCAATTCACTACCGATAATTACATTTTCCTCATTTTCGCCAACCAAACCAACTTTCTTGGCAATATTTAATGCAGTTTTGGGGTGGTCACCAGTAATCATTACTATTTTGATGCCGGCATCACGGCAAGTGATAATTGCTTTTTTGATATTTAAGCGAGGTGGATCTAAAAAGCCGATTGCTCCAACATAGACCAAATCATTTAGATAATTTTCATTATCAGTCGTTGCATCTTCTTGATAGGCAAATCCTAAAACCCTCAATCCTTCTTCTGATAATTTTTCAGAATCTTGAAGAATTTTATTTTTATCGGTTTTATTTAACGCTGAAATTATTTCTCCTTTCTGAATCCTATTACATTTTTTTAATAG
>JAYUTD010000022.1:0-2515 GCA_043755305.1 Saprospiraceae bacterium | reverse complement strand
TTAGCATTGTCGATCTCATCTTCAATATGGGACCTGAATCAAGAGGCTACCTTCATCAATAAATAATAAATAATACGCTTTATCAATAAAGGGTTTTTGGATTTAAGACAAAATTAACTCATTATTCTCCAATCAAGCCTTGTGTCAGTGCGTTTTTCACTGTTCCAATCCAATAACTTTAGTTAAATTTGTATGTTTAAATATAAAATCATGTCCATAGAAAAATTTGCTGCTGACATAAAAGCAGGTTATACTTTCAATTGTCCCAGCATCATACTTGGTGCAGCGATGCTCGGTAATGATGTACTAAAAGAAAATTTTGTGCGGATACCTCTTAAAACACTTAATCGGCATGGACTCATAGCTGGTGCTACAGGTACAGGCAAAACCAAAACACTTCAAGTTATAGCTGAACAACTTTCGGCCAACGGCGTACCCTGCCTGCTTATGGATATCAAGGGGGACTTGTCAGGTATTGCAACTATGGCTCAATCCAACCCCAAAATAGAAGAAAGGCACAATAAAATAGGGTTGCCATTTATAGGAGATGGCAGTCCTGTCGAATTTTTAAGCTTAAGCCAGGACAAAGGACTTAGGCTTCGTGCGACAGTTTCAGAATTTGGCCCGGTTTTATTTTCAAAAATTCTTGACCTCAATGACATCCAGACAGGTGTAGTCACACTTATATTTAAATGGGCTGATGACAACACCCTTCCTCTCATAGACCTCAATGATGTGAAAAAAGTAATGCAGTACTTGTCCAATGAAGGCAAAGAAGCCATTGAAAAGGACTATGGTACGATATCTTCTACAACAGTAGGTACTATCATGCGCAAGATTGTAGAACTTGAACAGCAAGGAGCAGAAATATTTTTTGGAGAACCTTCTTTTGATGTTGAAGATTTAGTCCGATTTGATGAAGACGGAAGAGGTATTATTTCCATACTCAGGGTTACAGATATACAAGACAAACCTAAATTGTTTTCAACTTTCATGCTTCAAATCTTAGCTGAAATTTACGCAACATTCCCAGAAGCAGGAGACCAGGAGAAGCCCAAACTGTGTATCTTCATTGATGAAGCACATCTTGTATTTGAAGAAGCCAGCAAGGCATTGAACGATCAAATTGAAACCATCATAAAACTAATAAGATCTAAAGGCATTGGACTGTTTTTTATAACTCAAAATCCAATCGATGTGCCTGATAGTGTATTAAGCCAACTTGGTCTAAAAGTACAACATGCTTTAAGAGCTTTTACTGCAAAGGACAGAAAGGCAATCAAACTGGCAGCTGAAAATTTTCCAATTAGTGAATATTATAAAACAGATGAACTACTTACCTCTCTTGGAATAGGAGAAGCAATGGTCACTGCTTTGAATGAAAAAGGAATACCAACCCCACTGTCACACGTATATCTGCGTGCTCCTCAATCCAGAATGGACGTACTTAATGAGGATGAACTGCAATATCTCATCAAGCAATCCAAAATTGCTGGCAAGTATAATGTGGCAATTGACAGGGAGAGTGCTTACGAAATACTTGCCGGAAAACTGGAAGAAGCACAACAAGAAAGCACACAGGAAGAGTTGAGAAAACAAAGAGAAGATTTTGATAATAAGCCAAAATCCAAAGAAGAAAAATCTACCTTTGAAAAAGTAATGACAAGCACCACTACAAGGCAAATTGGTTCAACTATCGCGAGGGAATTGACACGTGGGTTGCTTGGTGTGCTAGGAGTGAAAACTTCTACAAGAAGAACTACTACGAGAAAAAAATCTCCATTTTCGTGGTTTTAAACTTGATATATATATTAATTTAGTACATCGAAGACTATAACTATTGAAAAAAATAGATAAGTTTATTTTAAAAAGCTACGCAGGTCCTTACATACTTTCATTCTTTATTGCGGAATTTGTATTGATTATGCAATTTCTATGGAAGTACATTGACGATATTCTTGGTAAAGGATTTACCATGTTTGACATTTTAGAACTAGTCCTTTATTATGGTGCCTCTATTATACCTATGGCTTTGCCTATATCTATACTATTGGCCTCAGTCATGGTTTTTGGCGACATTTCAGAAAAATATGAATTGTCCAGTATGAAGTCTGCAGGTATATCCTTGTTAAGGGTTATGAAACCGGCCATATACTTATCTATATTTACTTGCCTATTTTCTATATTTGCATCTAATTATCTCAAGCCTGTAGCAACATATCAATTCAAGAAAAGATTTGACCTGATACGCAAGCAAAAGTCTACTCTTAGCATTGAAGAAGGTATCTTCAACAATGAATTCAATAGTTTTGTGATTCGTGTTGGTAAGAAAGCAGACAACCAACGTGACGTGAAAGACATCCTTATTTATGACCAGACAATGCCAGACAAATCATTGATCAATCTCATAAAAGCCGACTCAGCTGAAATGTATGCAACAGATGATGGCAAATACTTCGTGATGAATCTAAAGAAAGGAGAGCAATACCAGGAATTAGATAGAAACAAAATCGAA
>JAYUTD010000021.1:0-6308 GCA_043755305.1 Saprospiraceae bacterium | reverse complement strand
ATACAAATGGAAGTGTAGTATGGGCCAATGACAATAAAACAGTATTTTACGATGTGAAGGATGCCGCACTTAGGTCATACAAAGTATTTAAGCATACGCTCGGCACACCTACTTCCAAAGACAAAGAAGTCTACCACGAAAAAGATGAAACATTCAGTTCATTTACCTTTAAGACCAAGTCAGAGAAATATATTGTGATCGGCTCATTTGCCACTTTATCGCAGGAGTATAGATACATTGATGCCAATAATCCTGATGGAACATTTACTGTATTCCAGGCAAGAGAAAAAAATCTTGAGTACAGCATTGACCATTTTGAAGACAAGTGGTACATACGCACAAACAAAGATGCAGCTAAGAATTTTAAAATAATGTCCACTTCACTTGCCAAGACCGCAAAGGAAAATTGGGTAGATTTTCTGGCGCACAGAGAGGATGTGCTGGTAGAAGGAATGGAAATATTTAAGAGACATATCGTAATCTCAGAAAGAATCAAAGGGCTCACAAAGCTAAGGGTCATGCCATGGAGTGGCGGTGACCATTACATTGACTTCAAGCAGGAAGCATATACTGCCGGCGTAAGTGTCAATCCTGAATTTGATACAGATTTGCTGAGGGTAAACTTTACTTCTATGGTCACGCCCAATACTACTTATGACTACGATATGAATAAGAAAGTATTGACCATGCTAAAACAAAGTGAAGTCGTAGGCAAATTTACGGAAAGCGATTATACCTCCGAACGTTTGTTTGCAAAGGCAAAAGATGGCAGAGAAGTGCCGATATCGATGGTGTACAAAAAAGGATTTAACAAAAACGGCAATGCGCCTCTGCTTTTGTACGCTTATGGTTCCTATGGCAGCAGCATGGATCCTTATTTTAGTTCTATGCGTTTGAGTTTGCTCGACAGAGGATTTGCATTTGCCATAGCACATATCAGAGGTGGAGAAGAAATGGGTAGGTATTGGTATGAGGAAGGAAAATTTTTCAATAAGAAAAATACGTTTACCGATTACATTGCTTGTGCCGAATATTTAATCGATCAAAAATATACCAACCCCACTAAACTTTTTGCTGAAGGCGGTAGTGCTGGTGGACTATTAATGGGTGCCGTAAGCAACATGAGGCCTGACTTGTTTAAAGGTATGATCGCACAGGTGCCTTTTGTAGATGTAGTAACTACCATGCTTGACGAAAGCATACCACTTACTACAGGAGAATACGATGAATGGGGCAACCCCAATCAAAAAGATTATTACGACTATATGAAGTCCTACTCTCCTTACGACAATGTGGAGAAAAAAGCCTACCCGGCTTTATTGGTTACCACAGGCTACTGGGATAGCCAGGTGCAATATTGGGAACCAGCCAAATGGGTCGCAAAACTTAGAGCAAACAAGACAGATAAAAATCCTTTGCTTATGTACTGCAATATGGACACAGGCCATGGTGGTGCATCCGGAAGGTTTCAGCGATACAAAGAAACAGCAATGGAATTTGCATTTATGTTTGATCTGCTAGGCATAAAGAAATAATACACTCAAATGAAAAGGCCACTTGTAAAAAAGGTGGCTTTTTTTATTTGTTTTCGGCTATGGTTAAAGGTTTCTTATTTTCTTATGGTCAAATTACCGAATTGACACATTTGCTAATTTGCAAATCAGCAAATTGTTCCTATCTTTGCAGCAATAAATTTTCACGATGCCTTCCAAGCGATCCTTGTTTTTGCAACATGTAGCTCAGACGAGCAGGTTTCCTATGACGATAGAAGTAGATAGGGCTGAAGGCATTTATATCTATGGTACGGATGGAAAAGCTTACATGGACCTGGACTCCGGATTCTCTGTAAGTTCGCTAGGGCATAGGCACCCACAAGTGGTGGAAGCCATCAAAAATCAAGTAGACAAATACCTCCATACTACTGTTTACGGAGAGCATATCCAAAGTCCGCAAGTAGAATTTGCAACACATCTGGCAAGCAGCCTTGGCAATGGACTGGACAATGTCTATTTTACCAATGCCGGTGCTGAAGCAGTAGAAGTGGCCATAAAGGTGACTCGAAAGTTTACTTCGCGGTACGAAATCATTTCTTGCCGCAAGGCCTACCATGGGAGTAGCATAGGCGCAGAAAGCCTGCGCAGTGACGATGCCTATACTTCTTCGTTTATGCCCGGTATGCCCGGAGTGAGCCATATCGACTTCAATGACATAAGCCAATTGGATTGCATCACCGATAAAACAGCCGCTATTTTTTTAGAACCCGTACAAGCAGAAGCCGGTGTGGTCTGTCCTGAAAATGATTATTTAAAAGCAGTGCGGCAACGATGCAATGATACCGGCACAATGATGGTCTTAGACGAAATTCAAACCGGATATGGGCGAACAGGCCATCTATTTGCATTTCAGAAATATGGTGTAGTGCCTGATGTCTTGCTTATGGCCAAGGCAATGGGCGGCGGCATGCCGGTAGGTGCCGCTGTAGCCCGTAAGGCAATTATGGACTGCCTATGCGAAAACCCATCGCTCGGCCACATCAATACATTTGGCGGACATCCGGTCTGCATAGCTGCGGCTTGTGCCAATCTCAAAGTATTGACACAAACTACCATTGTGGATGAAGTAGAATCCAAGGCCAATCTTTTTCACCAATTGTTGCAACACGATCGTATTAAAGAAATAAGGTCCTCTGGCTTGCTCATGGCAGTATGCCTTAAAGACAAGCATATTCTCACCCCGGTTATCGACGGATTGAAAGCCAATGGCATTATAGTCGATTACTTTTTGTTCAACGACGATAGCTTTAGGATTGCGCCACCGCTTATCATAAGTCGGGATGAAATAGCCAAGGCCTGCCAGGTCATCCTCCAAGTACTCAATAAAACGTAAGCTTTCATTCCCTGATTTTTATTTTTGTCATTAATGGCTGTTTTATACACACCCTGTATACTTATTTTTCTATTTTTGAACATCGAAATAAAACCAATAATGATAGTAAAGCCAAAGTATATTTACCTTTTGGTAATCCTTTTTTCTGCAAATCTAGCAATGCAAGCCCAGAAAATGGTCGACTTACCACTATCCGATCTTTCCAATTTCCAAAAACAAAACGGCAATTGGGTCATTGTAGGAGACGTATTTATGGACAGGAATATTGATGTGCACCACAATGGCAACAGCTCCGTAATAACTAAAGCCGGCAAAGGCATTATCGTCAATCTCAATGATGAATCTAAAAAAAGTCCTTTGCTGACCGCATGGGATCATGGCGATATCGATATGGAACTTGAATTTATGGTGCCAAAAGGATCCAACTCTGGCATCTACTTGCAAGGCAGGTATGAAGTTCAATTGTTCGATAGCTGGGGTATCAAAAATCCAAAATTTTCAGACCTGGGTGGCATATTTAGGAATTGGGAATCAGAAGAAGGTAAAATATATATGGGCAAAGCTCCTTTGGTCAATGCAGCCAAAGCACCGGGTTTATGGCAAAAAATGTACATTTCTTTTAAAGCCCCAAGATTTGATGCCCAAGGCAAAAAAATCGCCAATGCCAAGCTCAATAAAGTGCAAATCAATGGACTCACTATTCATGAAAATCTTGAAATTCCATTGCCTACCGGCGGACCAATTGAAAACAATGAAAGAGCAAAAGGCCCATTGATGGTGCAAGGTGACCATGGCGCTGTAGCTTTTAGAAATATAAAATACAGGTTAATAGAAGACAGTCCTGTTACTGTATCCAATGTGGTTTACCAATATTGGAAAGGGCCTTACCAGTACGAGGACGATTATAAAAATCTTAAGCCGGCAAAATCTGGGAAGTCACCCGATGGCATCACATGGGAAATGGCTGAGGTCAAGGATTATTTTGCTCTGCACTTGACAGGTGATGTAGATTTGCCGTTTACAGAAAACTATTTTTTCAACTACATCTACAACGGCAACATGACTTTTCTTTTAGATGGCAAAGAAGTGTTGAAAAATACCCGAGCCTGGGATTGGGATAAGATCAGTTCCCCACCTATTTCGCTGACACAGGGCAAGCACAAATTTGATATATACTTCAGTAGGGCAGATGCCTGGGTAGATCCCAATCTCGCCATTTTTGTAGAGTCCGACCGGTTGCCCAAAAAAGAGTTGCACACCTTTTCCTCCTACAAAGTGCGGCAGGCTTTGGCACCTATATTGGTAAAAGTAAAAGACAAGCCGGTAATACTGCGGGCATTTTTGGATTTTAAAAAAGATAGAAACTTAAGAAGGACGCATACCATAGGTGTAGGCGATCCATCGGCTACCAATTATATATTTGACAATGACCTCGGTGCACTATCATGCATATGGAAAGGCGACTTTGTAGATGCTACCCCTATGTGGAATGACCGTGGTGACGGGTCTTTTCAACCCATAGGCGATGTGATCTATCTCGACAATACGCCACAGCTGGATATTATTGCTGACCCATCGGCTGCTTTTGCCAATGCCTACAAAGAAAACGAATTCAAGTCCAGTGGCTATAAGATCAATGAAGCTACCGGCACGCCAATCTTTCGCTATACAATCAAAGGAATGGATGTCACCGATGCATTGTGGCCCAATATAACCGACAATAGCCTTACCAGAGAAATTTCTATAAGCAATAAATCCGCCGATGCAAAATTCAGAATTGCACATGGCAATAGGATAGAAAAACTCAGCGATGGCAGCTACTTCATTGATTCGATGTATTACATCACTACAGACGACAATAGTGCTGCTATAAGAAGCATCGGTGGCCAACGAGAATTGGTCTCCACGCTTCCCGATGGAAAATTGAAGTATTCACTTATCTGGTAATCCTACAAACAACAATACTACCATGCAAAAGATATATATACCAATACTGTTACTCTTATTTTGTAGCGTCACACCAATCTTCGCACAGGATGACCCCAATGCACCAGCAGTCAATAAAGAAGCACTGCGGGTCAAAGGGGAAGACGATTACTATCCTATCGTCACCATACCGGTACCGGAAGATGTATTGCTTGAGGTTGGTGGGGTGTGCACTTTGCCGGATGGGCGATTGGCAGTAGTCACCAGAAGAGGCGATGTATGGATGATAGAGAATGCGTCTTCTTACAACAATGGCAATACTACTTTCAAGCTATTTGCATCGGGCTTACACGAGCCACTTGGCTGTCTCTACAAAGACAATGCACTCTATGTAGCCCAACGCGGCGAACTTACCAAACTGGTAGATGAGTCTGGCGATGGCATTGCCGATGTTTATGAGACTGTCTATGCATGGCCGCTCAGTGGGCACTACCATGAGTACAGTTTTGGCCCAGCACTGGCTGCCGACGGTGATTTTTTTGTGACTGCCAATGTGGCTTTTGGCGATGAAGAATGGTGGCGTGGCGAGAGTCGGGTACCGATGCGTGGCTGGACCATGAAGATCAGCCCCGATGGCGTGATGCAACCGTGGGCTACCGGTATGCGCTCCCCATGTGGCTATGGTATGATCGATGGCGAATTTTTTTACGACGACAACCAGGGCGATTGGATGGGCTCAGGTGGATTGTGGCATGTAAAGAAAGGTGCCTTTACCGGACACCCTGCCGGGCTGAAGTGGACTGGATTGCGAGACGCTCCTGTAAAGCTCACGACCCAACAGTTGTACGCCAGTGTGGACCCGCAACAAAATAAAAACAAATACGGAAAATACATAAAGCCGGAAAACAATGAAAAGCTCACTACGCCACCAATGTATGAAATCAAGGCAAAGGTACCGGAGCTTACTTTGCCGGCAGTATGGCTGCCACATGGCATACTGGGCATATCCAATAGTGAAATAAAAGTCAACCACACCAATGGAAAATTTGGCCCTTTCGATGGGCAAGTATTTGTCGGTGACCAAGGGCAGAGTAAGGTCATGCGGGTCTTTATGGAAAAAGTAAAAGGCGAGTACCAGGGTGCGGCATTTGATTTTAGAAACAATTTTCAATCCGGTGTACTGCGCATGGACTGGGCAAGAGATGGCTCGCTTTATGTAGGCGAGACCAATAGAGGCTGGGGCTCTGCCGGTGAAAAAAACGAAGGCTTGCAAAGGGTAATATGGACGGGCAAAATTCCATTTGAAATGAAAGAAGTGAAGTCTATGCCCGATGGATTTGAAATCACGTTTACAAAACCTGCAAATACCAGCACGCTGAAAGACCTTGCCAATTATAGCGGCTCATCCTTTATCTATAAATATTTTCCTGTGTATGGCAGTCCACCTATCCGCAAAGAAAGCCTGAAGATAGAAGGCGTAAAAGTTGCGGCTGATG
>JAYUTD010000020.1:0-6310 GCA_043755305.1 Saprospiraceae bacterium | reverse complement strand
TTATTACTTGACAATCTGAGGTTCGATCAGTGGAAGATTATTGAACCCATCATTACAGAACTTTACAGAATCGAAAGCGAGGATTATTTTTATTCTATCTTGCCGACTGCCACACAATACAGCCGCAATGCAATATTTGCCGGATTGATGCCCCGCGACATCGAAAAAAAATACCCTGATTGGTGGCTCAATGACAATGAAGAAGGTGGCAAAAACCTCAAAGAAGATGAACTCCTTCACGAGCAGATCAAAAGACTGGTAAGAAAAGACATGAAAGTCGATTATTTCAAGGTCACCAATACCAACAATTCTAAAACCCTGGTAGATAATATTCTAAACTATGAAAACAACAACATCACCGGTATCGTATATAATTTTATTGATGCCTTAAGCCACTCCCGCACGGAAATGGAAGTCATCAAAGAATTGGCACCTGATGAGAAAGCCTACAGGTCTTTAACCAAAACGTGGTTTGTCAATTCACCCATATGGACCGCTTTGCAAAAGTTGGCGGATAAGGATATAATTCTCTTTGTAACCACAGACCATGGCACCATCAGAGTAGTGCAACCTACCAAAGTAGTAGGCGACAAAGAAACGACCACCAACCTTAGGTATAAAGTAGGCAAGAATTTGCAATACGATAGAAAAGAAGTGTTGGAAATAAAAGACCCTCATGAAGCAGGTTTGCCAAAACCCAATGTTAGTTCTACATTTATATTTAGCAAAGAAGACAACTTCTTCTTATACCCCAACAATTACAATTATTTCAATAATTTTTACAGGGACACCTTTCAACATGGTGGTATTTCTTTGGAAGAGATGATTTGCCCGATTATAAAATTGTATCCCAAAAATAGAAAGTAATCCACAAAAGTAAAGCTATTTCATGGTGATGGTATAATCGCCCAGAAAGCGTATTTTTTTACCCATTTTGGTGGCTTCTTTCATCGTCAATGTAGTCACTCTAAAGAATGAGTAACTTTTGGTGCTGATTTGATCTATATCAGATTTTAGATACCTGAATGTATTATAATAATTAGTGACATAGATGTAGTCCTGATCGGCTTCCACCCGTTTGAGATTCATGATGGTAAACCACATTAAGGTGATAAAAGAAATGTACATAAAGAGCATGGCTGACTGCACATATACATTGGAAAGCAATGGTATATCATTTGGATTTGCCCAAAAGGAAACCAGTACCAGAATTCCGAAGAATGTAATATAAAAAGTTGGAAAAAACAATTTCCAAAAAAGGGTCGCATTAGAAGAAAGTCTAAACATTGGTTACATCTTTACTTTCAACCTCAGCCTCAGCCGCGTCTTTTAAATTATTTTTTTCAATTCTTTTTACCACAAGAACACTCACTTCGTACAGCAATAGTATGGGCAAGCTTATAAGTACCTGTGACACTACATCCGGAGGTGTTACAATCGCAGCGACTATAAAAATAACTACTATTGCATGGCGTCTGTAATTCTTCAAAAAAGAGGAACTGATTACACCTATCTTACCAAGGAAAAAAGCACCAATAGGCAACTCAAAAATCAAGCCCGTTGGAACGGTAAACATTGTAATATAATCCACATACGAGGATAGCGTAGGGGCATTGATTGTCTCCGTACCTACAGTATAAGTGGATAAAAATGTGATGGCAAATGGCGATACGACAAAATACCCAAACAGCACACCGGAGATAAACAGCATACTCATTATAAAAACTATATTTCGGGTTACATTTCGCTCTTTTTCGTATAAGCCAGGCTTGACAAACTTCCATATTTCATGGACAATGATGGGAAATGATAGGATAATACCCAGCCACATAGAAACACTAAAATGGACAAAAAATTGCTCTCCAAATTCCCTGGTATGCAACTTGAAATTTTCAGGTGGTTTTATGCAGGCCAGCTCTCCAAGCCAACAGAAAAATCTATAGGTAGGAAAATCTTGTTTTAAAGGACCATAGATTATTGTATTGAAAACAAAATCTTTGGATAAAAATACAATGATTGAACATGATACCACTGCTAAGGCAGACCGCAGAATGTGCCACCTCAACTCCTCAAGGTGATCCAGAAATCCCATTTCTTTCTCTTCTCCGGCTTCATTTATTTTTCTAAAAAATCCCACTTCGATATTATAATATTGTGCAAATATAATCAAAAATATGGGTAGATTTTTTAATTACCTACGTTTTAACGTTGATTTTAGTGCACTAATGCTTTAATTAATATAGTAACGCAATAGCTTTTTTAATTTTATCTATTTAAAAAAATACCTGAGATTTCAAGAATTAAATATAAAGTTCTACCTTTATACAATTCAACAATTTAATATTTGTTTTTCGACAGACTAATTTTAAACCTTAAATGTAAGAGCCATTAAAAGAATTCTTTCATATCTGTTGCTTTTGCTGAGCATTTTTTATTTTAACGAGAGTGCCGCTCAACTTTCAGGACTGGATTTACTCAATGGAAAGACTGAAAAAAAACTAAATTTCAGGTTTGTGCAGGGTTTTTTGTTGGTTGAAATAAAATATGCCCATTACTTCCCACTACAATTCATATTCGATACAGGCGCCCAAAACACCATTTTTTTCGATAAAATCACCGCCGACCTTGGGCCAGTTACCTACGATAGAGACATCAAGGTGATGGGTGCAGATTTAAAAAGTATCTTGTTTGCCCGCATTGCCCGACATGCCATTATAGGTCTGGACTACGGCCATTCTATCAAAAAAGACATTATCGTATTGGACAATGATATTCTTCAGATCCAGGAGATCATAGGCGAACCCGTACACGGCATTTTTGGGGCAGATATGCTAAAAGGCCTTGTCATACATATTGATTATAAAAAAAGTGTCATTACACTCTATGATGCCTCTAAATTCAAGAAAAGCAAATTGAAAAATTATACGCATATCGATGCCCACTTTTACGATGGAAAACCATACATAGACAGTTGGGTGTCCATTGATGGCAAAGACAGCATATTGCTGAAACTTTTGATAGACACCGGCGCTTCTATTTCTTTATTGTTGCACAATAATACACATCCTTCCTTGAGATTACCTGCTAATGCCATCAAAGGCAACCTTGGCAGAGGCCTGAGTGGCGAGCTTACCGGATTTGTCTCCAAGACCAATAGATTGGACTTTCAGCAATTCAGTTTCAAAAACCTGATCACTTTTTTTCAGGAATACAATTACGATATAAGGGATACTACCGATAATGTAGTAAAGAGAAATGGTATATTGGGAAACTTTATTTTGGACCGGTTTTCTATTTTTATCGACTACCTCAACAGCGACATATATTTTAAACCATCAAAAAAATACACGGAGGAATTCACTTATGACCGCAGTGGTCTGATCATCTTTGCCCATGGGCCCAACCTCAAAGAGTTTATCATCAGTGACGTCCTGGAGAATTCCCCTGCCTATGAAGCAGGTATAAGAAAAGGAGACGTCATTAAAAAAATTGGTTTTTCAGGTAGTGACAACCTTTCGCTGGAAAGGATTAACAGCATGCTCTCAAGGAAGCCCGGTAAAAAGATCTGTATGAAAATAAAGCGGGAGGACAAGACCATAAAAATTAAATTTCGGCTGAGGGATTTGTTTTGATAATGATTGAATCGATTATCTTTTAGGTGCACTACATAACACATTTATTTCAATTTTGGATTTACAGATTTTAAAAAAGAGAGCAATTCCTCAATAGGTACCTCTAAAGCAGACGATAGCTGAATAATGGTAGAAAGTGTAGGATTTAATAAACCTCGCTCAAGGCGAGAAATCTGTGAAATAGAAATTTCCGCAGCATTTGCCAAAGCTTCTTGAGACAAATTATTACTTTCACGCAGCTCTCTAAGTTGCTTTCCAAATGCAATATTTACTTCTTTATTACGGTTCAAAATCATAGCTCAAAGTAACTTGGCACGAACTTTGAATCTCTAAGCATATATGCTTTGATTGTAGAGAAGGATGCATTTTTATCGAAAAAAATTACTATCACAAATGAGAAAAAACACCTATCTTACTTTGCTAATGGTTTTATTTAGCAATTTTTTATTACACAGCCAAGTTCATGATGAAACGAAAAATCAACGGAATTTACTGCAAACAATAACTTGTGCTAGCCCAAATGTAGGCTTCATTATCGATGGAATATTTTATACCGGGGCACTACCTATATTCATTTGTACCTCTTTATTACCCATTGATATTATTTTTTCCGATAGTACAGGCACACCTATCAATGATCCCGCATTGACTTGGCATGGCGACATTGCACATATCTCAACTGATCCTACTTATAAATCCAAGCTTTTAAATTCTAATTTTAGCGGTAATCTTGCTAACTTTGCAGTGAAGTATGGTACAGTTAGCGTTAAAGCAAAAGTATCAATAGATGTAGATTTTAGGCCAAAGCCAGGCGTTATAGAGCATGGTTATGACAATAATCAGATCACTCAATATTGGCCAAGTGCCACCAATCCACCTAATACACCGTGGCTATTCGCAAGACCCTCAACAAGTCCTACGGCTAATCTGGCTGCTACAAATCTTGTAGGTGATACTCTGCCGATACCAAAGTCTTTGTTCAATCACATAAGGGTGGCATCTTCTTCCACTAGCATAGCAACAGACCACAATCGATTTAAGAAGCGATTTGATGATTTTATAGTGACGAATAATGGGGTACTCGGCGATTCTATCCACCTTACGGGATGTACGACTCGGAAAAATTTATTTCTATTTACCAAAGCACCCAATGTCATCACTGTACCGATAAAATTTTATATAATTGGCGAGACAGATGACGATGAGTGCAATTATTGCGCCACGGATAGCACCCTACAAAAAGATTGCAAGACAAAGATAAATTCAAGTACCTTTGAATGTATTAAAAAAGGTCTTGATGGAGCATATGAAGAAGAAATAAAAATTTTAGAGTTTGCTAAATCAGCACTTCCTATATACAAACCATCATGGATTTCCTTACCAAAAGATAGCATAATAACTACAAAAGTTGGTTTAGTTGATATTCCTGTTATAGTTTCAGGAAGTGATAATATCTGCAATACTAAGCCTATTCCAAAAAATACTTATTACGACCCAAAAGCTACATCAAGTCTTATCCAACAATTTGTTGATGAAGGCAATAGTATTCTAAATCAATACGCTGTTAACTTAGTTTACAATGGTACAATAGAAGATACTATTCGGGTAAACTATGATGTCTGGAAAAACAATAACAACCAGGTGGACAGAGGCAAACTTACTGGGGAGTTAGATGCTATCTATAAAAAAATCCAAGATAATGATAGTACAACTTTGAAAGTTTATTTTGTGAGAACAATAAATGATGCTGACAATAATTTGCCAAATTACATTTTGGGCATTGGTCATTTAAAAGGAAATGTATTAGGCCTTAACAGTTTCTATGATCCTAATGCGGAAACTATGTGTCATGAAATAGGACATGCTTTATGGGCATTAAGACATCCAGACAATGATTCTCTTTTCATCAAAAGCCCCCTAAATCCTGAAAATAGAATTAACGACAAATTCGACATCATGCATTCTCAAGCCCAAACTGTGAAACAAATATTCAGGCACTATGCTTGGAGAAGAATTCATCTTGGAAAATATAACTAATTAAAAAATGAATAAAAAAATGTTACTTATTAGATACTTTTTATTAGCTAATGTAATACTGATTAGTTGTAAAACTATGACTAAAACTAATTTAAATAAATTGGTTAAAAAAAACAACATTGATTGCAATTATAAGGGTAATAATTGTGACAGCCTATTTTTCTGCCATCAAGATTACTTTTATAAACTTCCTTCAAATTACGATTCTATTTCACAAAAAGTAGATGTAACTCTTTTGGAAAAATGTGCTAAAATTAAAATGAGGGCTGGAGATAGTGCTGCAAGGAAAGCCTTGATTAGTTACTATGGTATTTTGGATAATCAATATGGAGCAGATGTTATGAATTACTATAATTTTATTGAAACATTTAAAGGTATCAATGGACAAGATGTATTTGACTTAGCACTTATTTATGCTTCAAAAACCAAATGCCATTCATCAGGATCAGATGTCATATGGGAAGGGGATGGCAACATTGGCCTTAATGTTATTGAAAACGTCATAAATCCTTTGATAAAATCTGTAGGGGGTTTCAACGGCTTAGATGAATATTTAATGGTTGATAATAGAAAAAATCAAACATATCTTCACTTATGGGGAGAAAAAATGGAGTGCAATCAAGGAAAATATGAATATTACT
>JAYUTD010000019.1:0-6313 GCA_043755305.1 Saprospiraceae bacterium | reverse complement strand
GGTTTGCCGGCTTATGATGGTCTGCAGCCCCATGATGATTTGGGCCGCTGTCACTATTGGGTCTACGCCCGCCCAGGGCTTGGAGCCATGGCTTTGCTTGCCTTTGACCTTGATCTCAAATACATCAGAGGCTGCCATGGTGCCTCCTGATTTGAAATTGAGCTTCCCGGCATCAAGGCCCGCACCTATATGTAAGCCAAACATGACTTCGATGCCATGCTTTGCAATCAGCCCTTCTTTGATCATCAATTCTGCACCTCCTTCTTCTCCCTTTGGTGCGCCTTCTTCAGCAGGCTGAAATACAAAGACTATCTTACCCGTAAGTTTATCTTTCATGGAGGACAATATATGCGCCGTAGCCAATAATATGGCTGTATGTGAATCATGGCCACATGCATGCATGACGCCTACTGCCTTGCCATCGAATTCCGATGTTACTTTCGATGCAAAAGGCAACTTCACCCTCTCGACCACTGGCAGACCATCTATGTCAGCCCGCAATCCTATGACTGGGCCAGGTTTTCCAGCATCTAATACTGCTACTACGCCTGTCTTTGCTACACCTTTCTCAATGGTGAGACCAAGGTTTTGCAGGTTGTCAAATATGTACTCCATAGTCTTGTACTCCCGATTGGAAAGCTCAGGATACTCATGCAGGTGTCTTCTCCATTTGATCATGTCTTGCTCAATGGCTGCTGCTTTCTGATTGATGGTTTTCTCGATGTCCGTTTGACTGCTTGCCTTGAAAAAGAGGAAACATAAAAAAATGGCTGGTATAAATTTCATTAATGTGTGTTTGTGTCAATTGTGATTATTACATCTAATGTAGTATTAATTCTTGAAATTTTAAATTTTTACCCCGATTTTCAACTTTCTTAGCCTATCATTGAGTTTTTCTAGACTTCGCATTGCATTGCCTATTACCTTGCCTTCCTGATCCACTTTTAATTAGCAAATGGGATGATTAGCAAATGAGAGCGGTGAATATCCCATCAGCACATTATCACATCATCCCATTCTTTCACGTGACCGACATATTCTTCTTTTAGTTTGAATTTTGATTCTACCCAGCCCACCCTTCTCTATCCAAGCTTCTAAAATGTATGGCCTCTGCAAGGTGCTCTATCTTTATATCTTCACTGCCGCCAAGATCAGCTATCGTCCTGGCTACCTTGAGTATGCGGTCATATGCCCTGGCGGACAATTGCAGTTTTTCCATGGCAGTCTTCAGCAGTAAATTGCCGGCCTGATTCAATACACATACATCACGCAACATGGCTCCTGACATCTGGGCATTGCTGTGCACATCATTTATTTCTTTGAATCGCTCTGTTTGAATGGCTCTGGCCTTGATGATTCTTTCCCTGATTTGCTCACTGGTCTCACTCTTGTATTCCATATTGGCTAGGTCATCGTATCCTACAGGAGTAACTTCTACATGCAAGTCTATTCTATCCAGCAAAGGCCCGGATACTTTGGATAAATATTTTTTTACCACACCCGGACCGCATACACATTCCTTCTCCGGATGATTGTAGTAGCCGCAGGGGCATGGATTCATAGCTGCGATAAGCATAAAACTGGCCGGATAGTCTACCGAGATTTTGGCCCTGGATATAGTCACCTTGCGGGCCTCCATCGGCTGCCGCATCACCTCAAGTACTTGTCTTTTGAATTCAGGCAATTCATCCAGAAAAAGTACTCCATTGTGGGCAAGTGATATCTCACCGGGGCTGGGATTGGATCCGCCACCTACTAGGGCTACATCACTCGTCGTATGGTGTGGTGATCGGAATGGACGTGCAGTGACCAGCGATGACTTGCCATTGAGCAAGCCAGATACCGAGTGGATTTTTGTAGTCTCCAGCGCTTCCTGCAGTGACAGAGGTGGCAGTATGGTAGGCAGACGCTTGGCCAGCATGGTCTTACCGGCACCTGGCGGTCCGATAAGGATGGCATTGTGGCCGCCAGCTGCAGCGATTTCCATGGCTCGCTTGATGTTTTCCTGGCCTTTGACGTCGCTAAAATCGATGTCATACTTGTTTTTGGACTCTTCAAATATATCCCTTGTATTGTGCAACTCTGGTTTTAATGCCAGCGTGCCATTGAGAAATTCAACGACCTGTGTCAGGTCTTCCACACCATAGATTTCGAGGTCATTGACGATGGCTGCTTCTTTGGCATTTTGCTTTGGAAGGATAAAGCCCTTGAATTTCTCTTTTCTGGATTGAATCGCGATCGGTAAAGCGCCTTTTATGGGCCTTAGCTTGCCGTCTAGGGCGAGTTCACCCATGATGACGTAGTTTTCTATTTCCGGACACAAAATCGTGCCTGTAGCGGCTAAAATGCCTACTGCTATAGGCAGGTCATACGCCGATCCTTCTTTGCGGATATCCGCAGGAGCGAGGTTGACTACCATAAATAGTCGAGGGAAAGTGTACCTGCAATTTTTGATGGCCGACTCTATCCGAGAAAATCCTTCCTTCACGGCATTGTCGGGCAGACCAGTAAGTTGATAGTAACTCTTGCCCTCTTGTGGTTTTCCGCCGGCATTGACTTCTACGGTAATGGTAGTCGCTTCTACGCCATGGACAGTACTTGCATTGGTTTTGGCTAGCATAGTGCAGATTTAATTTTTTCAGTTATCAAAAATAGTAAAAAAAATTGATACCTCCATTTCTTCAATTGTTATCAAAAGCCATACTACCCATATTTTTTTTTGAAATACCAATTCTAGGGTATTTTACAGTTGATGCTTTTATCCAAATCATGACCTATTACAGTATTATCAAATATGAAAGTGCACAGATAATCAATGATAAATGAGTATAAGGTATCTGCATATATGGATATCCTTAATACATGCCCTAAATCAATGGTACAAAGTCATATTATGAAAAAATCATATGGCATTGTTTATGAAATACAGACCATACCAAGACATAACCAAATTACTCATGAATACACACCATTACGAATTCCTGTATAAGGATAGCCGATTTATCTTAGCTGTTTTCTTATTCGGGGCATTACTCAGTTATCTATTAAGCTCAATCTAGGTTGGGCTTAATAGCTTTTTATTTGTCCCTTCGGTATTTTTTCCATTTATAATATTAGGCTTTCCAAATATTTGTCTCCGAGTAAAAGCGGTTCGATTTACCCTTATGCTGTCTTTTTTTGCATCCATTCCCCAATATTTCAATATCTTTATGCCTTATTAAATATAAAAAGCGGTGATATCAATTTTTAGGAAAAATCTTTTCATCAACAGTCTTATCCTGCTGCCTTTTGTCTGCTTGCTAAGACTAAAGTCTTTTTATATTGCCCAACCCTATATTCCGGGAGATGGGGAAAGTTATTTGACAAAAAGTATTTTTGGGCTTTTCGATTCAGTTCCCTTGCAGGCTGTATTGGCAATCATAGTCATATACATCAATGCCCTTATGCTTAACAGAATCGTTATAAAAAACAATATTTCTAAAGAAAACAATCAGGTGAGTGGCTTGATGTACGTATTGTTTGCCTCATTTATGTTAGATCTATTGCCATTGAGCCCGGTATTATTGGCAACTCCTTTCATTATACTTTCTATTCAGTGTATTTTCAATAGTTACAATAATTTGAAAGCAGCAGATGAGATTTTTCTTTCCGGATTTTTTATGTCAATTGCTTTTTTGTTTTACTTTCCAATTGTATATTTTTTTATCTTCACAATGATTGGTTTCATCATTATGCGGTCATTTACTTTTAAAGATAGAATACAGCATGTGGTAGGGTGGTTTGTACCTCCATCTTTGGCTTATGTCTGGCAGTATTTCATAATGTACCAAAGTAAGGATGTGCCTTTTTATTTTTATTCAAAATTTGGATTTATCTTTTTGAGCGGATTTACTTTACCTTCATTGCTGTTGCTCATCATTTTAGGACTAATTGTGCTTATTTGCTTATTCAGTTTTGGTACTTACATGACTAAGAAAGTAATAGCAAGCCAGAAAAGGATTAGTATATTGTATTTTTTGATGCTTTTTTCAGGCCTTACAGTATTTATTTATGCCGGATTGAGAATGGATCATATCCATATAATCGCCATTCCATTTTCAATCTTTATTACATTGAATCTACTGGAAATGAAAAATCAACTTTGGCCGGAAATTATCCATCTGTTGTTTGTGTTGCTTCTTGTAATCCTACATCTTGATTTAATAAAGATCTAGTCGATTGATATTCTTCTAAAACAAAGAAATAGCGTTTATCTTCCCAAGTAGTTTTTTTCAAAAAATACTTTATATTTTTTATGGGTTTTGTGTTCAAGCATTTTTCTGTAATTGTTTTGGGTTATTGGAAAAACTTCATACCCGACGCCATTTACATACTCTTCTTTACTATTTAAGACGCCTTCATAATACTTCATAGCACTAGCTTTATTGTCAAAACTCCTGACCAGGACCAACTGAGTGCCTTCGTCTTTCGATAGTGCGGTTTCTCCCAATTGCAATGTCTGTGAACTAAAGTATTGTTTGTTGTACTCAGAAACGGATATTTTGGCTTGCTCAAATATGTTGGCGTCAAAACTCAGGATTACCACTGCCACATAATGCCTTGCATTGTCATCTACGGTAAATATATTGTCCACTTCCTTGATATCTATGGTCTCAAATGCGGCCCCATCTCCACCAAGAAATCGCATAATTTCCTTTGCTTTGGTTTCTTCCGGTGTTTTTGGATACCTCAGGGTGACTTCCTGTAGTGCTTTGATGTAAGCTTCTTTGCCTTGTGTTGCGCCCAGGCTCATCGCATTAAGCAGTGAAAATTTGGCAACCAACTTATTGTCCTTTCCATAGGCATCCACTGCTGTTTGTACTCTCGTGATTACTTTGGTAAATTGTGCTTTTTTGAAAAGGTCGTACGTCTGATCATAATACAAATCAAGTTTTTTTGCATCCGCGTTCAATGCATCAAGGAAATTGGGATCATTGGCCAATTTAGCGTATTTGTCATTTGGATACTTGCTCGCCAGCAGCTGTCTGTATTTGTTGGCCAAATCCTGCCTGTTGAGGTCCATATAATCAAGGTAAAGGTAATAATAGACTTCCGGCTCCTGTTCGATACCCGGGTGCTTATCCAATAGTATTTCAAGGGTATTGGCCGATAGTTCAAATTCTTTTAGCTTATCCCTATAGTCTTTACCCAATTCGTATAGCGCTTTTTTTCTATCTGTCTTTAGTGCTTCTTTTTGAAAAGAGTTTAATGGCACATCAGACATTATTCTTTTGAATTCTGCATCCGCTATCTCTTCATTGTCAGATACCTCTTCTTCTTTCTTTTCCACAACCGGGTTATCCTGATTACTTTGGACATACGCCTTATTTGATCTGCGCCAGTGGTCTTCCAGTTTTCTGGTGCCCCACAGTGTTTTGAAGGCATTCTTGCCTGATTCGACGGCTGATTTATTGTAAGCAAAAAAGTTGCTATTTATATTTGCAAGGGCTCTTGGGGCGGTAATCAGGCCAGACTTGAGTCCGGACTTTGGTTTATTATCAGCCACTGCTCCATTCTTTTTTTCCTCTTCAAGCCTTTTTTTGGCAATTTTTTTAAGTTCTTCTGTAGATAAATCTCCCAATGCAAGCAAGCTATCGATACGTTCCAGTACCAGTACATTTTTAGCTATGGATGTAAGATTTGAAGCCATGTTTTTTACATAAAAATACCTGGTGTCAAATTTTGGAAGAGAAGTTAATGTGGTATCATAATACAACTTGGCCTTGGTGTATTCTTTCTCTTTGAGATTCAATTCGGCAAGCATGTAACACGCCTCTATCTTCAGCGAAGTATTGTCCGTAATATTGGATGAGCTCGATGCAAAATATTCTTTCGCCTTAGCTCTGTCGTGGTCCAATGCTACCTCACCCATAGAAAAATAGATTTGGTCTTTAAACTCCTGGTACTTGGTTTCTTTTAAGAATTTTTCTAACTGCGCAATAGTTTCTTGTGGTGTTTTACCACCACTCAAAGCATTGGCTTTGGCCAATGCAAGCAACGACATAAATTTAAGTTTAAAATCTTTTGCCTTATCCTTGGCTATTTTATAATATCTACCTGCCTCCTTATAGTTTTTATTTATTTGCATGATTTGCCCTGCTATAAAAGCATACCTTGCTTTGTCATTTTTTGAACCCGAAGATTTGATTGCCTCGTCAAGGAATGGCAGTGCTTCAGCATAATTTTTTTGTTTGATCATCAAGTCGGCATGGGCGACCGGTATTTCCTCTCTTACATTTTCCTTAAGGCCATCTATTCTCTCCAACCTATTCAA
>JAYUTD010000018.1:0-6318 GCA_043755305.1 Saprospiraceae bacterium | reverse complement strand
AAATGTTTTTTCATTTTGGACCTTATTAATGAATTAATCTTTAATCCATTACCAGATCTCAGGAGGTAGGTTCACAATAAAAGCATGCACTAAGTAATGAGCACACAATATGAGGCAAATATATAAATAAATTGTAATATGTTAGTATGTGTTTTACACATAATTTTAATAATTAATATTTATATACTTGTAATTTAGATATTTGCTTCATATTTTGTGCTCTTTAGTTAGTACAATACTTTTATTGTGAACCTACCTCCTGAGATCTGGTAATGGATTAAAGATTAATTCATTAATAAGGTCCAAAATGAAAAAACATTTTCAAAAAAGAAACTTTTTAGGTGTTGTATTTACATCTATTTCTTTATTCTGTTCAATGGTATTCTTCAATACCGCTACAGCACAGTGCAATGCAAATTCCGGAGAAATTTCTGGTATGGTTTACGAAGACGCAAATAATAGTGGTAGCCGCGAAAGTGGTGAAGTTATTGTGGGCAATGTATTGGTTACTATTTACAATGCTGCAAATCAACTCGTTGCATATCAGCCAACCACTAATCAGGGAGAATACTCTTTTACAGGGTTAACCGATGGTGCCAATTACAGATTGACATTTGATTACTTACCAAAATTTGCTTCTTCTTTTGCAGGAACAGATAGCGGCACAGATGTTCAATTCTATAAGTCACCTAAGTGCAATGCTTCGTTGGGCTTAGTTTTGGCTCAAGCGCAATGCACTGCGAATCCTCAGGTTTTTTCAACTTGTTTTGTTCAAGGACCGACTTCATCTGGAAATGTTACCGCAGCAACACTTATTGCTCTGGAATACAATTTTGGGTCAGGCAGTGCAGTGAATAAATTTGCTATGCATGGAGAAACTGGCTCGGTATGGGGCCTTGCCTGGAAAAGTACTACCAGCCAATTGTTTTCAGCAGCATTTGTAAAGCAATACTCAGGATTTACCCAAGATGGACCTGGCGCAATTTTAAAAACAGAAATCACCGGCAATACAGGGGTAACATCCAAGTTTACAAGCATGCAGGACTTAGGAATCAATGTGGGATATTTGACAGATGATAAAACGTCTACGGGCAATCCTATTTCTATTAATGATTGTGACTACGGAAAATTTGTAGGTAGAACTGGCTTAGGTGCTATGGCTATCACACCACCAGAAGATTACCTTTACGTTGTCAATTTATACAATAAATCCCTGGTAAAATTGCCTACAGTAAATCCAACTGCTTTAAATGTAGAGGAAATTATAATACCTAACCCTAACTGTTCAAATGGTGAATATGCGCCATTTGCCCTTAAATACTACAATGATAAAATATATATAGGAGTTACTTGTACGGAAGAGACAAACAAATCTTCGCTTAATAGTATGGCTGTGGTATATGAATTTGACCCAGTATTGAAAACTTTTACAAATATATTCTCTACAAATTATTTACAGGGATTTTGGTCAGATATACCTGATGAATTAACAACCCAACATTGGTTTACCGATTTAGATTTTACAGACGAGGGCAATATGATTTTGTCATTTACAGATAGAATAGGGCACAAATATTGTAAAACACCAAACAGACTAGACCACCAATTTCCTGACATTCTCCTGGCATGGAAAGACAACGGTGTATGGAAACTTGAATCTAATGGAGCAGCCGGAACACTTACGGGCACAGGAGTTGGCAATAGTCAGGGACCTGATGGCGGCGAGTTTTTTGGTGATGACTATTGGGTCACTCAACCTTTGTATCATCCTGAAATTGCATTGGGCAGTATTTTTGTATTGCCGGGTTCCGGTTCAGTGGTCGCTTCGACCTATGATCCAGGCACCAATTCTTATTCAGGGGGTGTTCAAAGATATAGTACATCAAATGGATCAAAAATAAGTGCCAAAGAATTGTATACCAGAGAAAGCACAATTGCATTTGGCAAAGCAACTGGTTTTGGTGAAATTATAGGAAGATGTGGCTTG
This sequence comes from Saprospiraceae bacterium, assembly GCA_043755305.1. Lineage (GTDB taxonomy): Bacteria > Bacteroidota > Bacteroidia > Chitinophagales > Saprospiraceae > JADKBO01. The sequence goes on along the minus strand of JAYUTD010000018.1, from coordinate 4,331 downwards.
CCAAACATTCAGATTGGTAATCTGGTATGGTTCGATGACAATAAAAATGGATTACAGGATGCAGGCGAATTGCCGGTGCCTAATCTTACTTTAAATTTATTAGATGCCAATTGTATCCAGGTAGGTACAACTACTACATCTGGCTCAGGCAATTATACTTTTTCAAATTTGGTACCCGGAGCCCAATATTATTTGGCATTGCCTTCTTCCACATTTGACAATAATTATAATCTAATAAATTTTAATAACGAAAACTATATATTCTCGCCAATTGTAAATGGCAGTGGTCTCGTTGACAATAATGCAGCAGTGCTAAACAACACTTGTGGCAATTCTATTATTTCGGTATTATCTTCTAAAACGAATCACACCTTAGATATAGGTTTGGTTAAAGCCAATGGCTTTGATTTGGCATTAAAAAATGAAATTGTCAATGCAGGTTTTTATAAGAAAAACGACTTGGTAGATTTTAGAATTACTGTTTACAATCAGGGAGGCGTGCCAGCTAAAAATATAAAGATTGTAAATTATATACCACAAGGGTTGATGTACAATCAATCAGACAATCCACAATGGACATTGTCAGGGTCAACAGCTACTACAACATTGACACAAACGTTGTTACCAGGAAGTAGCGCCTCAGTTATAATTAAACTGGCGTTGATGAGCAATGAACAAAGCAAAATCATTGATGTAGCTGAAATCGAAAGTGCTGCAGACCACAATGGGCTTAATCAGGCTGATGTGGATTCAAATCCGGACAGCGATAGCAATAACGATCTTGGTGGCAATGTCAATAGTCTTACTGACAATAAGATTGACGATGATGGTTCAATTGATGAGGACGATGAGGATCCGGCAATGCCACAAGTAGTTGATTTGGCATTAAAACAAGTGCTCAACACATCATGCATCAATGCAGGGGATTGCAACACCATAAGTATTACTGTATATAACCAAGGAAATGTAGCCACGTCTTCATTTAGTCTCGTCAATTACTTTGGTAATCTTATCACACTAGGAAATGATAATTCTGGATGGACTTTGGAAAGCGGTAGAGTGTATTATACTTTTTCCAATACACTTAACCCGGGAGAAAGTGTCACTATTCCTCTGAATATTTGTATTAAAGATGGATTGCTTAATTCTGGTGTTATAAACTATGCAGAAATTTCAGAGATGAAAGTAAATGGCTCTTCTACAAACAAAGATTATGACTCCGTGCCAGACGCTATAAACAACAATGATGCCGGAGGTGTGCATAGCACGCCTCAGGACAATAATATTAATGGAGCCTTTGGAGTGGAAGAAGACGACCATGACCCTGTTTATTTGAGTGTTTCTTTTGTAGACTTAGCTTTAAAATTGACTACAGAAAGCAGAAAAGTAAAAGAGGGGGATGATGTTTGCTTTAAAGTCACCATTTACAATCAAGGTAGTGAAACCATCAAGGAAGTGGAAGTGGTAGATTACGTGCCAAAACATCTTCAACTTACAGATGACCGTTGGGCATTTGCTGATGGCATTGCAAAAAGAACCATACAATTTCCTGATGGATTTAAACCTGGAGAGGAATATTCTGAAAACATTTGTTTTGAAGTTAAAAACATAAACAATGTATATTATATAGAAAATGTAGCTGAAATTAGTGGAAGCAAAAATATATGTGACCAAATAGCCACAAATAAGGACATTGATTCAAAAGCGGATACCAATAAATTTAATGACATTGGTGGAAAACCTTCAACAGATACGGATAATATAGTGGATGGCCTGCCTTCTCAGGACGAGGATGACCAGGATCCGGCGGTATTGATAAATTTCGACATTTCAAAAAGTGACTGTAGGTGCTTGGCAAATGCTACCAACAATTCAAATGGGCAGTATGCGCAGCAAATAAAGATAAGAGGGCCAAAAAATATGACATGGTACATAGATCAGGTGATCAAACTATATGATCCATCTAGTGCAGCTCCGCCTGCCTTACCTACACCATTTATCACAGGACCTTCCGGGTATCTATTGACCGAAGATAGTATAGATTGTTGTTCAAGTAATTATATACTCGATGGTATTTATGTTGACGGTGAAATATATAGTATTGGGTTCGCCAGCACTTCCAATGATTTTGTTTCAATAATTGGAGATGGTTGCTCCTATAGACCAGTGCCAGTGATTGGCACGGCTTCATTGTGTACTTCGGCTGCGCAACAATATTCAGTTGTTCCATCATTATCAGGCTATGCTGTTTCGGTTACAGGAGGGTCAATTATTTCTTCTGTTGCGGATAGCAGCAGTATAAATGTTCAATGGGGTGCTGTTCCCGGAAATTACACAGTTACCTTTAAAAGCAAAAATCTAGCATCATGCAGTGAGCCGGGTATATTAAATGTTGCCATTGGAAATCCACATTTGGCCATGGCATGTAAGAGCAATATTCAAGTAAGTTTGGACAATGACTGTGAGGTTGAAATAACCCCTTCAATGATTATAGCAGGGGCTATGTCACCTGATGCACCATATATCGTAATGCTTTCTGATGATAAAGGAAATCCGATAGCCAATAACGTGATAAGCAAAGCCAATATAGGTAAAAAAGTCACTGCTAAACTGATTGAAGGTTGTGGTGGAAATTCTTGCTGGGGTCTGATAGCTGTAGAAGATAAAACAGGTCCAGTCATCATATGCAAAGATACTGTTGAATTGTCTTGTTACAAAGCATACCTTTATCCTGGCCCAATAGCAAGTGACAATTGCAGCGGTCTTATAAAGCTGACTACTTTGGATTCTGTAATCACATCACTTAATTGCAATCCAAAATATACCCAATTTATCAATAAAAAATATGTTGCTTTCGATGCTTATGGCAATAAATCAAAGGAATGTAAGCAAACACTTGCAGTAAAAAGAATTCCACTAGAGTTAATAAAATTTCCGGCTGATATTGAAATGGCTAATGCACTTAGTTGTAAGAAATATGAAACAGATGATAAAGGCAAACCATCGCCTTCTGTCACTGGAGTGCCTACAATAGAAGGTGAAGATCTTTATCCACTCTCTGCCAAAACATGTAATTTAGGCGTTGGATATATCGATAGAGATTTTGGCTATATAGGTTGTACAAGAAAAATAATGAGGGTGTGGACAGTGTATGAAGCATACTGCACTACAGGCGTCGTCGTAAAAGATACCCAAACAATTATAATTGCCGATATAAAGAACCCTTCATTCACTTGTCCTAAAGACATTACAGTGTCTGCAAGCAGTGGCCAATGCGAAGGACTTGCTACTATGCCGGCTTTAACGAATATCACGGATGACTGTTCTGAAAGTTTTACAGTGGATATCAAATACCCCGGTGGATTTATTAATAATTCTAATGGAGGCACTGCGGTATTGCCTGCAGGACCAAATAAAATTACATATATAGTATATGATGAGTGCTTGAATAGAGATTCTTGCTCCATGACTATACTGGTAAGAGACGATACTGCCCCAACCGTAATTTGTCAAAAATCTACAACCGTTGGTATTACTTCACTTGGCGAAGGATACATCTACGCTTCTTCATTCAATGATGGAAGTTATGATGCATGTGGCATAGATAGTATGAGAGTAAGAAGAATGGATTTAGGTGCTCCATGTGGTTACAATCAGGAATTCAGCAATCTTGTAAAATTTTGTTGTGCAGATGTAAACAAAGAAATAATGGTCGAATTAAAGGTGTGGGACTACCAAGGCAATGCCAATTCTTGTATGGTTTCTGTAATTGTACAGGACAAGACTTTGCCAAAAATTAATTGTCCTGCTAATGTTACGGTGTCATGTGAAGTGGATATTGACATTAAAAATCTAAACCAGTATGGAGTTGCTACCGCAGAAGACATATGTGGTGCTACACTTAGAGATACTGCTATAGCCAATATCAATCAATGTAGAACCGGATACATAGAAAGGATTTTTACAGCCAGTGATAAAAACGGTTCGGTAAGATGTACTTCATACATTTATATTACCAGAAAGAGTAATGATTTGAATATCAAATGGCCTGAAGATTATAGCACTACAAATGGATGTAGACCTATAGACCTTGACCCTTCAAATCTAGCGCCTAAATACGCTAAGCCAACATTCAATGATGGCGTTTGTGATCTGGTAGCTTCAAGTTTCGATGATCAGTATTTTGAATTTGACGGATCGGGCAATGCTTGTTTTAAAATAATTAGAACATGGACTGTCATCGATTGGTGTAGAAAAGATGAAATAGGGTATGAGCCTGAAGAATATCAGCAAATAATTAAAGTTTCAAATAATGTAGATCCGGAAATTGA
>JAYUTD010000017.1:0-6321 GCA_043755305.1 Saprospiraceae bacterium | reverse complement strand
TAACTTCATTGGATAATGCAAATCCAAATATTATCATCATCATGACCGGCAATCCGATTAAGATTACAAGACTCCTAGTATCTCTCCATACATGCTGGAATTCTTTTATAATGAATGCAAAAAATATTTTCATCTCTTCTTTTTTATTTGGTTGAGGCCATTTATTTTTTATTCTCCTCTTTTTGCTCCTCTGGCAAGTTTGTAAAAGACCTCGTCCATTGTATTTGCGCTAAAATTGATTTTCATTTCACTTGGTGAAGCCAAAGCGGCTATTTTGCCATCTACCATTATACATACCCTGTCGCAATACTCCGCTTCATCCATATAATGTGTAGTGACAAATATGGTCGTACCATTTGAGGCTGCCTTATAGATTAGATCCCAAAACTGCCTTCTTGTCTTTGGGTCGACACCACCAGTGGGTTCGTCCAGAAAGATAATTTCTGGGTTGTGGATCATCGCCACGGAAAAAGATAGTTTTTGTTTCCAGCCCAATGGAAGTGAGCCAACCAATTTTTTCTTTTCCCCTTCCAGCCCCAAATCGCTTATCAAACCTGGCTTTATAGATTTCAATTCTTCTCTGCTTATGCCATAAATCCCGCCAAAAAAGTCAATGTTCTCCTCCGGGGTAAGATCTTCGTAAAGCGAAAATTTTTGACTCATATAACCAATGTTTTGTTTTATTTTCTCGGTCTGATTAAATAGATCAAAACCTGCAACGTGTCCAGATCCGGATGTAGGAATTAAAAGGCCACACAACATTTTCATTGCAGTTGTTTTCCCGGCACCATTGGCACCTAAGAATCCGAATATTTCCCCTTTTTTTACGTTAAATGAGATGTGGTCGACAGCAGTAAACGGCCCAAAAGATTTAGTGAGTTGGACTACATTAATTATATCTTTTTCTATCATTTATTTTATTTAGTTGAATGTTGGTTGTTTTCGATTTTAAATACGTATCAGTTACCCAATGCCATGAAAACATCTTCAATCGTAGGAGCAGTTACAGTTACTTTTGCATCAATTCCAAATAATACGAGTATTTGTTCAAGATCTGAAGCATCTGCATCTGGTATTAAAGTGACATGCAATTCCTGGCCAAAGGAGAATGCCGACTTTACTTTATTGCTTAACCTAAGTAAAGTTGTAACCTTATATATACTCTCCGTCTTTATAGCGTATACTTTTTCTCTGAAGTTGGCCAATATATGTTCAAGAGTATCGACCGTCAATATTTTTCCATTTTGAAAAAGAGCAATCCTGTCACATTTTGATGCTTCATCCATATAAGGGGTCGACACAATAATGGTGATACCCCTTTGTTTAAGCCTGTGTAGCATTTCCCAAAATTCTTTTCTTGATACCGGGTCTACACCGGTTGTAGGTTCATCCAGAAATAATATTTTTGGTTCGTGTATTAAAGCACAGCACAATGCCAATTTTTGTTTCATACCACCTGATAATTTTCCAGCTGGTCTGTTTTTAAAAGGCTCAAGCTGTATGTATATTTCTTCGATTGAATGCCTGTTGTTTGCAAATGTGGTTTCAAATATTGTTGCAAAAAAATCGATATTTTCCTGTACTGACAAATCCTGGTATAAGGAAAATTTTCCCGGCATGTATCCGGTAATTTTTCGAATTTCTTTATAGTCTTTTACTACATCGAATCCGCAGACCTTGGCGGTACCGGAATCTGCAAGCAGTAGTGTAGTTAAAACCCTGAATAGACTAGTCTTGCCGGCACCATCCGGTCCAATTACCCCAAAGAGTTCTCCATCACTAACCGACAAATTAATGTCACTGAAAGCGATAGTGGCACCTTTATTGTAACTCTTAGTCAGACCATTAATTTCTACACCCATTTTTCTTTATATTTTAATTAAAATTTAAGGTCTGCATACATGCCAATTTTCAAATATCCATCATTGGGCACTTGCACTTTTATGGCATATACTAAATTTTCTCTTTCGTCTATTGTCTGAATCGTTTTAGGTGTAAATTCTGCTTTTGTTGAAATCCATATTATCTTTCCTGTATACTTTTTTTGATTGGGTTCTTTTCCAGTGAATACAATTACATTCTGGTTGAGTTTTATCGCATTTAGCTGTGACGAAGTAACATAAGCCCTTAATAAAAGAGAATTCATTTTAGCTATTTTCATTATTGGTTTGCCAATAGTAGCGATTTCACCATTTTGCAAATATTTTGCCATTACACTGCCATCCAATGGAGCTACAATTTTACTTCTATTGATTTGATCATCGATAGTAAGTATTTTTACTTCCAAAGGTTTTTTTTCTGATAAAATACCTTTGTTTTGTATAGTGACAGTTTGTTGGTATGTTTTCACTTGTTGATCAAATGTACCTATCTGAGCTAGTGCTGAATTGATTTGATGTTTTATCACCGCAACCTGACCTTCTATATCATCCAGTTGCTTTGCTGGGACAGCATCTTTGGCTACCAAATTTTTAATTCGAACATTTTCTTTTTCAGCAATTCTTAGTTGCTCATTTAACACTTGTAAATTCTCCATTTGGGCAAATTTTTGTTTTTTTAACAGATCTGACTGTGGTGCGCTATTGCCTTGTTTTTCATATAAAGCTTGCAGTGAAGATTTTAATTGTTCTTTTTGCAGAAGCAATGAAGTATCGTCGATAGAAGCTATGTCTTGCCCTTTTTTCACCTCGCTTCCTTCCTCCACAGATGCTATTAATTTGCCATTGATTTCAGAAGAGACAATTACTTCATCTGATTCCAAAACACCTGATGCATCATATGCACTGCCACTTTTTTTACAGGATGCTATGATCAAAAAAGTCAATAAAATAAGTGTAATCTTAGTAAAATTTGAATTATGTATGTCATTGTTTTGAAGATTTAACCTATTAGATATATTAAAAATCGCTAATTTAGTTTTCATGAATTTCATATTGAAAATATTTTAATGCCTGATTAATTGATTCCTTTTAATTGATTGTATTGTGTTTTTGCAAATGCCAGTTGAACTTCGTGCAATGCCAAATTGTTTTTTGCTAAAAGTTCAGCCTGCACTGCATCCGTGTACTCGGTAGTTGTTACTATTCCTTCATTGTATCGTGTGTCCATAATTTCTTTCAATGCAGTTTTGAAATTTATAAGCTCCAGGTCTGAAAGCAGATTTTCTTCAAGTTTTTGAATCTCTTGCGATTTTAAAGCAAGAAGGGATTTATGTTTATTTTCTATTTGCTCATACTGGCTTTCCAGTTTATTTAATTGAAAGTCGAGGAGCGTTTTTTCTTTTGTTATGCTTTTTAAAACAAAATGCTCAAGAGGTATTTTCAAATTAATACCACCCATGCCATAAAAATCAAATGCATTGGATAAAAAATTCAGCCCTGGCCTTCCATATCCACCTGTGGCAAACATGGATATTTTTGGTGCATATTTCGCGTTTAGCGATGATTTATTTGCCATAATGGATTCTTTTTTAGCATTGATTAATTTCAATTCAGTTCGTTGAATTGGCGCTTCGGTAGATAGAGTTACTTTTTCGATGTCTATTGGTTGAAAAGTTGGCGTCAATGCTTCTCCTATCCAAATGCTCAATGCATCAATGGTTCCCTGGATATTGTGTCTTAGTTCTTTTTTTACTTGTGTAAGTTCCAATAAACTCGACTTAAGCTGTAATACATCGGATTTTGAGGCCGTTCCTTGTTTGAAATTATTTTCTGCTTTGGTGATTTTACTTTTTAGTTGGGATTCCAGGTATTCTGTGTTGGCTATTTGTTTTTGCGCCAATGCAATAGTGTAAAATAAATTTGTCACATGCTCGACAAGAAGGTAATTTTCATTTTCAATTTGAGCAATATCGACTTGAAAAGCAGCTTGATTTACCTTTGTATTGGCCTTGGAAAGTCCGCCATCATATAAGTTTTGCTGCAAATCAAGCGTAACTTTGTATTGGTCTTTTTGTGGTGTTGGCACATTTACATTGGGTAATTTAATCGGCAAAGATGTAACAGCAGTCTGATACGTAGCTGCACCATTTAAGGCAATTTTTGGTAAGTTAGTAAGTGCATTGACTTGGTTTTTTTGGTCCAACTCTGCTACCACACTTGGTTTTAACTTTGTTGAGCTGCTATTTGAAACTGCCTTTGCTATGCACTCATTTAAACCATAACTTTGTGCAATAGCATCATTCCTTCCGGCAATTGTCAGGACTAAGAGCAGGCAAGTTATTTTTAATATACGCTTCATATTTTATACTTTTATTTTAATCTATCCTCTTTTGATTTTTTGGGAAAGATTATAAATGTTAATAATATTATTTTTCATTTGTTGTTGTATACTTTCATTTGATTCAGCCGGTCAATCGTGCAGCATATGTTTTATCAATTTTTTTACGAATGCTTTTTTTTCCTCCATAAATACTTCAAATTCTTTTTCATTCAGTCCTGACATGTGCAACATCATTTTTTTTGCTGCATAAGGAGCCATGCACAAACTTATGATTGATGTTAACAATTGTGGTGGATCTACTTTTTTAATTTCTTTTGCTTCAATCGCTTTTTTAATCTTTTCAAATAAGGCTATTGGAACAGATCTTGGAATCTTTTTTAAGAATTCCGGATTATGGTTTAATGTAGAAATGATAAGACCCGGCAGAAATGGGTTTTCTTTTAGAAAATCGAGATACACATCGACCATATTGCATAAGATACAATACACAGATTTGTCTTCCAGTACTTCTTTTTCCAGCTTAGGATACATTTTGCTATAGCTGATTTCGAATACTTTTTGGAATAGCTGTTCTTTGGACCTAAAATAATAATGAAGCATTGCTTTATTTATGCCTGCATTATCTGCAATGACTTGCATTCTTGCACCTGCAAATCCTTCTTTAATAAAAATTTCAATTGCAGAAAAGAGAATTTTCTCCTCGGTCGATATGTCCATTTTGTTACCCATATAGTTTAACCAATTGGTTAATTATAAACAAAGCTAATAAATAATCTCTTTGATGGTGTTTTTTTTTATGAAAAATAAAGGCGCTTTATAGTATTTATGTACAGGATTGGGTTACCTAAGGCCTAAAGTATAAAACTGACTCAGCGTACTTATGAAACTGGATCTTTGCGTTTTACACTGGATAAACTATTGAAATTCAAGATAAATATTGTTATTTATATTTATCTATCCAGGAAAAATGTGTGTTTATAATATTGTCTTTTTCCGTTGAAATAAAATCAAGAAATGCTAAAGCAACCGGGCTTAATTTTTTATTTTGAAGCCAAACCAATTCCCATTTTGTATGCACAGGTAAGCCTTTAACAGGGATAATTCTAATTTCTTCATTCATAAGTTCATTTTTCAAACCAATTACCGGCATAATGGAGTATCCCAAACCTGCTAATACAGCTTGTTTTACAGCTTCATTGGAGGCAAGTTCAAGATTCATTTTATAGGGGATTTTATTTTTTTCAAAGAAAATTTCCATGGTTGCCCTTGTTCCGGAACCCTTTTCCCTCATGATTAGTGGTATTTTTTCAAATTTTGTCCATTCATTAATTCGCTTAACACTACTTGATTTGTTGCCAATGAGATAGAGGCTGTTGTCCATCAATTCAAAAGAATTGAGGGAAATATTTAAAGGTTTTGTTGTAATCATAGCAAAATCTACTTCGTTTTTCAAAAGGTGGTCTGTGACAGATGATCTATTGGTCACATTAATTACCAACTTAACTTCTGGATACAATTTTGTAAATCCTGCCATCATAAATGGAAGAATATATTTAGCTGTAGAAACAATAGAGATTTTCAGCATACCGGTAATGTGGCCATAGTATTCTAGTTTCTTATTTTGGATCATTTCTACATCAAGTAATATTTTCTGGGCTATTAATGCTATATCGTTTCCAAAGTCTGTGACATAAACTTTCTTACCAATAATTTCTATTAGCGGTATGTCAAACTGCTCCTGTAGGTTTTTCAATTGAATCGAAACTGCAGGTTGTGATAAAAATAGCTCTTCAGCTGCCTTTGTTATACTTTCGACTTCTCTTACTTTTAGAAAGATTTCAAGTTGATGTAAAGTGAAATTCATTTATAAAATTTTATTTATGCTAAAATTAAGTATTATAAACCAATATTTATAAATATTTAAATTTTAAAAATGTTTTAAAATTATTAAAAGATTTGCAGACTAGCACAAAAAAAAAGGTGCCGATATTATCGAGCACCTTTTTTATAATCTGAAACTTAACTATTGCTTAATATTTACACCTTTTGCTTAGAAAAAATGAGAAATTATTTACTTTTTGAAGTTGATTTTTGCAATCA
>JAYUTD010000016.1:0-16488 GCA_043755305.1 Saprospiraceae bacterium | reverse complement strand
AGTCATATCTTCATACTCCTCGCCAGCAAAATTAAACATGTAATTATGTACTTCCATTTGCAATGCATTTCCACCTGTCAGTTTATGTATTCCCCCATTATCGTTGAATACCCAAAAATGCAATTGTTCCGGCAGCGCAGAAAACGTACACATGTTGCCATCAAATGTCGGAAAGTCTCCTTTGCACGGATTATATAATCCATCAAGGTCATGATCATAAAAAGCGGCCAGTTCTTGATCAAACAATGGTATTTCAAAATAATCATTCCAAAATGGATTTCCCTTTGCTGGCCATTGTTGCAAACTTACAGGTATATGATCACATCCCTCAGGGTTGATGGAGCCATCCGTATTATAGACTGCTTTAAATGCATGATCAATATCTTGTTTTGATACTGTAAAAATTTTATCATATATTTTACAGATAGGTTCGTCCGTTTGTCCTTGATTGTCAAGAGGACCGGGATACCAGTCATAGTTTTCTGTCTGAGAAACATAAGAAGACCCTGCAACTTTACTAATGCCTGTTGCGTCTCTGCCTCCAACCCAAATTGCCCCTGTGAAGAGAAGTGAAGTCAATTCCTTATTGGATCTAAAGTTATACCCGGAATCAGATCCGTTTTTCATTCTAATGAAAGTTCCATTGACCCCTAAAGATGTTTCATTGGATTTTGTTTTCGCTGTTTTATCAGAAAGTCCTGGTTTGCACAATGCTATTTGCTGGCAAAAAGCAGGTTGAGTTGCAATACAGATCACAAAAATTAATAGAATTAGTTTGTTCATAATTGGCTATAGGTTGTGGATGAAATTAAAGTATAATAATTGTCAAACGAATTAAAAATATAATTTGTGATTTAATTAATATTTCTAATTATTATTATTAATATATAGATGATCAAATGTCGCGGAAAACATAATAACCTTATTTTCATATAAAAAAAAGGGCTGAAGAAATAAATCTCCAACCCCCTAATATATAAATTATAGTATCCAAAAGAATTATTTTTCTAAAGCTTCGAGTTTTGCTTTGTATTCACTGGATTTGTCCAATTGACCTTTTCTTGCATAAATTTCTTTCAAGGCAATCATTGTATTTTTATCCTTGGAATCTAGGCCTTCCGCTTTGATGAAGTAGGGCAAAGCTTGTTCAAAAACACCCTCCATTTCTGTTTTTAGCACATTGTACTTTTTAGTTCCTTCCTTGCTATAGTCATTGGATAGTTTATTCAAATCTGCTGTATATGCAGCTGCTTTATTATAGTATAGCGCACCTAAACTATACATTGCATCGAAATTTTTAGGTTCTATTTTTATCGCCTGAGTGTAATAATCAAAAGCCGCTTCAAAGTATTCTTGTGCTTTTGCAGTATTGCCGGCAGTCCTTTCCTTTGTGACCAATTGGTCATAAACATTACCTAATGTAGTATATACAGAAACGTTGTTTGGTTCTTTTGCAATAGCCGCTTTAAGCTTATCCACTAAAACATCCAACTTGCCTTTCCCTAAATAATAATTGATTTCAGCGAAGAGCAAGCCTGTCTCATCAGGAAATTTTTTCCTTCCTTCCTCAAGGATAGCCAGTGATCCCGCTTCGTCTTTTTTAACATTTAAATTAAAAATAGCCTCATAAATCAATGATTTGTCTGTACCTGATTTATAAACATCCATCAATAAAGGCAGCAATACCGCATCTTCAGCTTTGCCGTAGTAACCGGCTAATATATTATAATACTTGATGTCTTGTCTTAGTGTGTCTTCATCCAGCCTTGATTTGGCTTTGTTGGTTTTAAGCAAATCATACACTTGAAGATAAGTATTAAAGTTTTCAAAAGCTTTAAGGTATTCTTTGGCTGTAAAAGCAGCAATACCAGCGTTGCTTATATTTCCTTCAGAATCTTGCAAGCCTTTAATGGCATCTTTGGTATGATTCTTTTTCACTGCCAATTCCAAAGCTTTTCTATAAGCCTCTGCTGCTTTTAGTCCTGCGTCCGGTGTTTTAAATTGGTAGTCTTTATTGAGCATCATCATATTGCTCTCCGCATTTCCGATTGAATTATAGATGTCTCCTTTGATCAACCATGATTCCGGATCTAATTTTACCGTTTCATCTTCAAAAGCTTTATTGACCGAAACCAATGATTGTTCTAACTTACCAGCATTGTTTATTGGATCCTGATAATACTGTGCCAGGTCTTTGGAAGCTGACTTTAAAGATTTTTTTGCATCTTGTGCTAAAGCTGAAGATGCGATTGTTATAATTGCAAGTGCAACAACAAGAAGTTTTTTCATTTTTTTTGTCTTAATTTTTAATTTAAAAATCTCATTATTGAGAGTCACCCAAAAGACGTCCTAAAAATAATAACAAGTTTACCAAAATGTTAATTTTATTGTTAAAATTTACTGAATATTTGATATTTTACTCTTCAGAATCGGCTATTGCTTCATCTTCGTCAATAATATCGTCTTCTAAATCATTTTCAATTAAATCCGGATCTATTATTGCATCAGGATCAATCTCCGGAATGGTGTTTTCTCGTTCCGGATCTTTTACTACTGCTATATCTGCTATACTATCATTGCCATCCAACTTGATGATTTTCACCCCTTGTGTAGCTCTACCTGAAACCCTCATATCGGAAGCGGCCATTCTAATCATAATGCCTGATTGGGTAGAAATCATAAGATCATCATCTTCATGAACTTCCTTTATGGCTACAATTCGGCCGGTTTTATCGGTAACTTGCAGTGTTTTTACCCCTTTTCCTTTTCTCTTCGTAACCCGGTAGTCTTCTAGTAGCGATCTTTTGCCATTGCCTTTTTCAGACGCAACAAATATAGTTGTGGTAGGATCCGTTGGATCGACAGTAATCATACCTACCACTTCATCATTTTCATCATCGAGTTTCATACCGCCGACACCAGCTGCACCCCGTCCCATATCTCTAACATCTTTTTCTGAAAATCGAATTGCTCTTCCATTTTTATTCGCAAGTATTATTTCATTAGAACCATTTGTAAGTCTTACTTCTCTCAACTGATCACCTTCATTTATGGTGATGGCATTGATACCACTGGCCCTTGGTCTTGAAAATGCGCCTACATTGGTTTTTTTAATTATGCCTCTTTTTGTACAGAAAATCAATGAATGCCCATCCAAAAACGCTTTGTCATCAAGACTCTCAATAAGAATATATGCTTTGACCTTATCTCCTTGCGGAATCTGGATTATATTCTGAATTGCCTTGCCTAAAGAAGTTTTTGCCGCCTCTGGTATATCAAAAACCCTCAACCAAAAACATCTGCCCAGTTCAGTAAAGACCAGCATATGATTGTGATTGTACCCTATAAGCAAATGATCTACATAATCTTCATCTTTGGTCTTACTACCTCTTGAACCCCGGCCTCCCCTGTTTTGTTGTTTGTATTCGTTGAGTTTTGTTCTCTTTATATACCCTGCATGAGAGATCGAAATAGCAACCTGCTCATTAGGTATCATATCCTCAATGCTTATTTCATCATCGGAATAATTGATTTCTGTTCTTCTTGCATCACCAAACTGATCTTTGATGAGGATCAATTCTTCTTTTATGATATCTCTTTGCATCACTTCACTTGCAAGTATGGACTTGTAATGCTGAATAATCTTCATAAGTTCATCGTACTCCGCTTGAAGCTTAGCTACTTCAAGGCTCACAAGTCTTGACAATCTCATTTCGAGAATAGCTTTTGCCTGAATTTCAGAGAGTAGAAAATTTGCTATCAATTTGTCTTTGGCTTCATCTACAGTGGCACTATTTCTGATTATAGCAATCACTTCATCTATGTGTGCCAGAGCAATAAGCAATCCTTCTAATATATGCGCTCTTTCTTCTGCTTTTCGCAATTCAAATTCTGTCCTTTTGATTACGACTTCAATTCTGAATTTTATGAATTCTTCTATTTGCTGCTTAATATTAAGCAGCCTTGGTCTGCCATTGACCAGGGCTATGTTATTGACACCGTAGGAAGATTGTAATTGGGTATATTTAAAAATTTTGGAAAGCACCACATTGGCCATGGCATCTTTCTTGATTTCAATCACTACCCTCATTCCATTTCTATCTGATTCATCTCTGATGGCAGATATCCCTGTAATTTTTTCTTCGCCCATCAAATCAGCGATTTTTTCTACTAAAACGGCTTTGTTGACCTGATATGGAATTTCAGTGATGATAATAACTTCTCTACCGGAATTGTCAGATTCTATATTTGCCCGGCCTCTTACGACTACTCTGCCTCTGCCTGTATGAAAGGCCTCTTTGACACCTGACATACCAAAGATTATGCCCCCTGTAGGAAAATCAGGTGCTTTTATGTGGGTAATAATCTCATCAATGGATATTTCAGGATTGTCTATAGTAGCTATGGTACCATCTATTACCTCGGATAGATTATGAGGCATCATATTTGTCGCCATACCTACAGCTATGCCCGATGCTCCATTGATAATAAGATTGGGAAATTTCGTAGGCATTACCGTCGGTTCTTCCAAAGAATCATCAAAGTTGTTGGCCCATTTGACTGTATCTTTATCAAGATCGTCTAACATATAATCTGTAATCCTGGCCATCCTTGCTTCTGTATACCTCATGGCTGCCGGACTATCGCCATCCACAGAGCCAAAATTGCCTTGCCCATCTACAAGCATATACCTAAGCGACCAGGGCTGGGCCATCCTGACCATTGCATCATACACTGAAGTATCTCCATGAGGGTGGTATTTACCTAACACTTCACCCACAATCCTTGCAGATTTCTTATGCGCTTTGTTGTAGGAGACACTCAACTCATTCATACCATACAATACCCTTCTATGAACAGGCTTTAAACCATCTCTGACATCGGGCAATGCTCTTGCAACTATCACAGACATTGAATAGTCAATGTATGCTGTTTTCATCTCATCCTCGATGTTTATTGGTATAATTTTCTGATTATCTGACATTTATATATAGTATTTCCTTTTTTATAAAGAGTAACAAAGGTATGAAAATTTATACAAAATTCAAAAATTTTAGGTGATTATATTAAAAAAATATCAATGCATTAATTTTAGGTATAAACATTTGATAATAAACGATTTATATAAATAAATTGCCAATTAATATTCAGTTGTGTTGCATTTCATTGCAACTTGCTTTTTTCCCGCGGTGGTACTTATCCAATAGAAAAAAATGATCCGATATGGACAGATACAGCCCGGCTATTTGCACCTATGGCTTTAACTCTAGCCATTTTGTTTAATCTTAATTCGTACCTTTGACCTCGTGAAAGTAGATGGCTTATCAATTTTAATTCCAATTTATAATAGAGATGTCACGTCCCTCGTTGCTTCATTGGTCAATCAATGCGAAGCGATAAAGATCAATTTTGAAATCCTCTGCTATGATGATGATTCATTGGTTGATTTTAAATTGGCCAATACCGTTATTTCCAATTTTAATCAAGTACAATATCAACTGCTACCTAAAAACCATGGGAGAAGTAAGATCAGAAATCTATTGGCAAAAGATGCAACGTATCCATTGCTTCTATTTCTGGATTGCGATAGCCAATTGACTAGTCCATCTTATATATCTAATTACCTTTATATGGTCAATGACCTAATGCATGATAGTGTTGTAGCCATTTACGGCGGTACTTGTTACCAAAATGAAAAGCCGGCCCCTGATCATCTTTTGCATTGGCATTATGGTCGTAGAATCGAAGCGCTAAATTGTAAAACCAGAGAACTCAGCCCCTACGAAAGTTTTAAAACCAATAATTTTGTTGTTTTGAAATCTGTGTTCGCTAAAATTCAATTTGATGCGTCTATTGAAACTTATGGCTATGAAGATAGTCTGTTTGCCAAAGATTTAGAAAAAGAAGGTTTGGTTATTATGCATGTTGCAAACGAAGTCTTACACCATGGCATAGAGTCAGATGAGGTATTTCTCCATAAGCTTGAACAGAGTATTACCAATTTAAAAAAATTAAGCGCTAAAGGAAGGAGTTTAAATACTAGGTTATCCAAAACTGCGGACAGTATTAGAAAATACCGAATCTATAAGGTCTTTAAGCCTTTTCACGTACCAATGGAAAAAGTATGTTTATGTATTTTAAAAAAGCGGCCTTCCGCATTGTTTTTCCTTCAATTTTGGAAGTTGCTGAAATATTTGTATTGAGGACTATTCATAAAAAAGCCTGCCTAAAATACGTTAATTTCAGACAGGCGGCTCCCATTTACAAATAAAAATACAGTTATTCTTTATTCATTGGTTCAATCAGGGTTGCAAACATAAATTTATTTTTAATCAATCAAAAATTAATTTTAACAATTATAATAAGTTAATCAAAATGAATTTAACCAATCCTCTATTTCATTTATCGTCCTTGCCTTAGGTACATCGCTGATATTTGCCGATTTTGTAAGGTGGTGTTTGTTTTCAGTTATTAAATATTTCCCATTTTGCTCAGAGAGCGATATCAACTGCACTGTGCGATCCACAGGAAGATTTTTAGTGCAGAATTTTCCATTTTCAAAATTTAATTTATAACTTATTTTCTCTTCAGCAAATAATGCAAATGCCACGGTATTTTTCGCCGTATAAATATCAGGCAAAACAAGGCAAATATCCAATGTACCGGAAATCATAGATGGAATTGCCACCATAAAATCACCTGTAGCCTTAACATTTGTCTCATAACCAATTCCAAATATCGTACCATTATTGGTCTCAATCTTCCAATTGGTGTTTAAAATGCTGGATTTTAGATCAGGAATCCAATTGTCACTATACCAAAGATACAAATTGGGTTGGGTTTGGTTTTCGGATGTGTTGTATGGCACCCTAAACGAGATACCTTTAGTATCCTCTCCGATAATCAATTTTTTATTGCCCTGAGCCAGTTCCAGTACTATATTAAATAAAGAGACTTTGCTGGCATTGCCAACTTTGGAGTCTCTGTTTCTAATAACGTCTAAAGCGTTGGATTTGTATACGCCATAAGTCATCAATACAGATCCTTCAGCTGGAGAATTATCACTATTTCTGACCGTATTTGCCGGAACAAAGATTACTTCGTTGCTTGCAGTAATAATCGTATTGTCAACGGCAGGATTGAGTGCTACAGAGTTGGCAAAATCATCAATTTTAGACAAAAGTGCTTTCGCATCTCCCGTTTCCTTGTTTGGTAAAAATTCCTGTGAATCTTTCAAACAAGAAGTCAGCGTTATAAATAAAAATAAAAATAAAAAATTAATTCGCTTCATGTAAAATATTTCGATTAATGGTGTTGTTATATTTTGTATCTAAAACCAGCTGCTATACTGGCAATAAGGTATTTTTGGTCCAAAGGATTTTGTAATTGAGCTATTGAATTTGGCATGTATCTAAAGTTGGGTTCAAATACTATTTGTGTACTTTTTGTTAACTGGTAGTTGATCGCTAATGAAGTATACAGGCTTATTCCAATGTTGTCTTTGAACAAATTGCTATTTGAAAAGTCTTGTAAGTTCTTACTGTCTTTGCTCAATATTTTGCCGTGTTGGGTAAAACTGAGGTTGATGTATGGCCCAAAAGTTAAACTGTAGGACAGCCTCTTCTTTCCGGCTAAAGTGTACTGAAATAATATAGGAATATCGACAAACCTAAACTTATTGTAGCTCACCGTGGTATTAGACCCGGGTATCTCTACTTCTTCCACTGTCTTAATTGAATCTACCACATTAAAATTGTTGTCATACACGTATTTAAGTATGGTAATGGTCTTTTTCTGGATTGAATTTGGATCTGTGTAGATAAATTTTTCATTTATCTGGGTGTAGTTAAAGCCTGATTTGAATGCAATGCCGCTCTCCCACCCTATGCCAAATCTTGTGCCCGCAGAGTACGAAAAGAATGGATACTCGGTACTGTTTCTTTTAGCCAAATAGGCATTTTGATCGCCTTGCTTTATAAATAAACTTTTGATTGCATAGTCATTGGAAAAATAAAATTCAATGAAAGATAGGTTTTGTTTTTTAACAAAAGTCGGGCATGGCAAACTAGCATTTTTCTTCATAGAATTTTGCACAGATTCAAAAAAAACGCTTTGATCTGTTCCAAAGACTCTGCCTGTAGTGGGCAATATAATATTATCCAATTTCTCTATCGAAGTTCTTGGACTAACCTTATTGTCTTTTGAAGCGCCAATGGCTGAATGTGAACCTATTATATTTAACTCGTTTAAAGAAGCCGTAGATTTCGAACTGTAATCGGTGTCAATGGGCAAACCACTATTTTGTTCGAAGGAATTGGTATTAAGTACATAGCCACTTTTCTGAAACTGGTTGTTTGTATTTTTGCTATTGGATGAAGAGCTGTTTAATTTCTCATTAAGGGCAGCTATTTCATTTACTGATGTGCTGTAAAGGTGTTCCGTTTTAGGTTGGATTGACACATCGGTTAAATCTTTACCGGCATGCACTATCTCATCAAGCCCTGAAGTATTTGCTGCTAAATTGACAGCTGCCTTGTTTTCATTAGGTTTTGGATAGGATGATTGCGGCAAGTTTGAGTTGGTTTTTTTCCAAAAACCTTTGTACAGGGACAGGCTACTCATAGATAAGAAAGCAAATACAAACAGGTACAAGCCGTAAGGCCTTCTTTTCTTTTTGGGTAATCCTTTTTTAATATTGGCCCAAGTATCTGTGGGATATGGGGACTCAATATCTTTAAGTTTTTGTTTTATTATTTTATCAAATTCCTTCATATGGCAATTTTGTACAATTCTAAAATTTTATCCTGCAACATTTTTCTTGCTTTTACAAGTTGTGATCTCGAGGTAGACTCTTCAATATGAAGCAATTCACCTATTTCTTTATGGGTATACCCTTCAATAACAAACATATTAAAAACAGTTCTATATCCATCAGGTAACTGACTCAGTAAAACCAAAATCTCACTTTCTGACATTTTGGAGATGGCATCGGCTTCTTCAAATACTTTCGAAAAACTTTCTTCCGTAATATCTTCAAAATATTGTTGTTTTTTACTAAGCTGTTTAAGGGCAGTATTCACAAAAACCTTTCTGATCCAGGCATCAAATGAACCTGTACTTTCAAAAGTTTTTAAATAAGTAAAAACCCTGATGAATCCGTCTTGCAATATATCCTGCGCTTCAGCTTCTGTTTTAGTGTATCTTTTGCAAAGTGTCATCATTTTACCAGCATAAATATTAAACAACCTTTCCTGAGCCTTGCTATCCCCTTCGATAGAAGCTTTAATGAGTTGGTTAAGATTTGGACTGTCTGGCATCAATGGCGACATATGAGTTACACCCTTTGTTTATTATGATTCTACAATTTAATAATTCGCTGCCTAAGGGGCTAAGTTTATCTACTCCTTGGGCAATTCCAGTGGTGGCACATCGGTCTTAGGTTTAGCTGCTTCAGGTGGTGGTGCTGGAGTTGTTTCATTATCCTTGAAAGCGTCATAGTTTCCTTTTGCAAATTTTTCTGCTTTGCTGAAAAAATCATCTTTATCGCTTCCAAGCAAAGAACCGCCTGCATTAAGTGTCTCATCAGCAAATTCTTTCTTTGGCTTGGCTGCTTCTTCAGCTTCAGATTGCACTGCCTTTTCTTTGAGGTCTTCGAATTTCTGCTCCAATAAGTCTGCTGCTTCTTTTGCTTTCTCTACCATTTCATTTTTTGCAGTTATGATTTTATGGCCTACATCTTCAGATAATGATTTTGCTTTATCTGCGATGATGCTTCCTTCTTCTATTACTTTTGCGCCAACTGTTTCAGTGACCGTTTTTGCTTTTTCTACAAATGATTCTCCCGCATCTAAAACTTTATCGCCAATTTTTTCTGTAAAATCAGCTGCTTTTTTGACAATTTCTGTTTCCGCTATTTTATCGTATCCTTCTTCTACTTTTATGCTTATATCGGCAGCCATTTCTTTGGTTTTATCGACCAGACCGTCTGCCATATCCGATGCTTTTTCAAATCCTTTCGAAGCTGCATCTGTTATTGCTTCTCTAAATCCTGCCGTTTTTTCTGCCACATCATTAACTGCCTCTGTGGCCAAACTTTTGGTCTTTGTGACCGCATCTTCTGCCGTGTCTTTTACAAAGTCTACAGATTTTTCTGCAGCAGATTTAGCAATGGATTCTGTTGCAAAAAACAATTTCTTTATTGAACTAAATATTCCCATGTTGTTAAATTTTGATACCAAGATACTGAAAAAAAACCAAAGGAAAAAGAGATAACCATATATAATAAATGATTATTTGTAAGTGGCTGAATTAAAAAGAAAAGTAAAACAGTAAGGGGTAATAATTGAATGCTAAAATACTTTAAATGTATGAGTATAATTCCCCCATTTTAAAGCAATTAATTTAAGCCCTGAGTATGGCTTAATACCAAGTTCGATCGCATTGTACCCTACAGCCAAATTTAGCTTCTTTGAATACACAACTCTACCCATAATATCAGAGATTAAAATGGTCGCTTGCTCCATAGGCTGCTCCGTAAAAATTTCGAGACGGTCACGGGTACAATTTACTTGTAAAGACTCCAGCAGATGCTTAGGATCACTATCGTTATTTTTTCTTTCAAGGACCAAGGGTTGGGGTATTAAATTTTCATCGTAATATTCATTGAAAGTATGGTCAATGGATAAAACGGTTTTATTGTTTTTAATAGCAAAAAGAAATTGGTTTTGATCTACATGGATTGCAGAAGATCCGTAGACCATAAGCTTGATTTTTCCTTCTGAAATTTCATAGTACATCTCTCCTAAATTTTCATTTGTTACAATATCATCAGCATTGATATGTGGAACATCCAGCACCAGTTGCAGGCCCGTAATATCGGTGGTCTGATCGAAATAAAAATGGGTTAGTCCATTGATGCTTTTTGTAATAATTTTTCTGTGTGCTTCTCTATTTTCAGCAATGCCATTTGCATTATTGCCAATGGTATTATTGACATCACCTATCTTGATACCAACAAAATTACCATAATTTTTTTCAATAATACTAAGGTAGTTGAAATGTAAAGTATCCGGATAAGGGAATGGTACATTGGTATCTAAAAATTTATAGTCTTTAGGTACAAAGGTGTAACAATTTCTATTTTTAGGTAAGGACGATGAGGCTCCCAATATAATTTTTCGCAACACTACTAAATCCGAAACACTTACTTTTTTATTTCCATCCACATCAGCCGCTATTATTTTATAAGGATCATTAAATTTCATAGATCCTAATATGTGTCTTTGAATCAATATTACATCCAAAGTAGATAGCCCTTCAGCGACAGAATCGTTTTTTATAGGGCGTATGGTATATAGCATATTGCCGGGAAATCCTGAAGCAGTATACGTGCCCTGAGCGTCGCTGTATTTTTTAGCAGAGTAATCGCCGTTTTTTGCTGTAATATTTACTTCAACGCCAGGTATTTTTTTGGTTAAATCAGGCGCTAAGACCTGGCCGGAAACAGATGCTGTAAGGTTTTTATCCTGGCATACATCGCTATTGTCAAATAGTATAAGATCAATATTGCAGTATTCTTTATTTCCCGCAAGGTCAATGACCCACATTTTCAGATTTAAGGTATCCGATACGCCATTGCTGATATCATCACATGTTACTAATTTAGTAGAATCTTTGATAGATTCAGTAAATGAAAATTTGAGTTTATTTTTATCTGTGCAGTTGTCAAAACTTGCTAAATCAAAAGATTGCGCTTTGATTAGCAGTGATCCTGTATTGGGCATCAATACTGTGGTCAATTGACTTACACAGTATGGCGTCGGTTTCTTGCAGTCCACCGCATTTACAATAAAAGAACATGTTGTTTTATTGTAACATTTATCAATGATAGTGTAATAGACTTTGTGTTTACCTTCTCTTAGGTACACCTCAAGCAGTCTTTTGTTTCCAGTAGAATCGATGGTCCCATCGTTGTTTATATCGACCTTCCATTCTCCACGTATATCCTGGACTTCGGTACAGTCGTCAGTAGCCGATGGTAAAAAAGTAAATTTATCTGCACTGCAATTTTGTGTGTACAGGCAAAAAGTAGTGTCTTTGCAGGTGTTTGCAAATTGGGGTGGTGTCAAATTATTGATCTTTATAGTTTGGTTTTTGACCCACTTTCCATATCCGGATGTCGCATCAAATTGGCACCAGTCTATTACGGTCCACTCCCTAAGTATTTTGAGGCATAGCCCATCTGTATTGAAAAACAACTTGTCTTCAAAAGTCGCAGCTACAGTGGCGCAGTTGACATTAGAAAATATCGGTTGGCCTGCAGCCTGAATCGTTGCTGCCGTTTCATCACAGCCATTGATTTCTGCCACCGAATTGGGCCAGGTAATGTGACTGGAGCTGAAAGGCAATGGATCTTTGACAAGAATAGTTTGGCGGCAGACAGCCGAGTTGTTGTTTTTATCTGTTGCCCAAAATGTTCTGATGATTGCACCCTGGTGGCATTTGGTGCTGTCTTTAAATAGGGTGGTTATTTGGGCATCGCAGTTGTCTGTAAAATAACCATCGTATCCTGCTACCCCATTGTTGAACTCATCAAATATATTTATAGGTTTGACGTTTGATTGGCCACTTGCAATAGTGCCATATTTAAAGAGTGTAGAAGTGTCTACAGGGTTTTTACAAGATATAGTCAGGTTGGAAGGGCAATGAATCACCGGGACAATCTTATCCTGCACTTGGACTTCTACCATGCAAGAATTTGAATTGCCAAAATTGTCTGTAACCCTTAAAATAGTCATAACAGAAGTATTGGCTTCAGCACAGCAGTAATTTACAAAGTCGCCAAATACAAGTGGCGAACCGCCGCAAGAGTCGGTCATTTTTGCCACCTTCAATGTAGCAATCTGGCAGTTGTCAAAACTTCCATCGTCTATTGTTATAGCATTTAATCTTGCACTGCCATTGCTTGATAAACTTACTTTTGTATACTGGTCACATATGGCGATTGGGACATTTTTGTCCACTACCGTAATAAAGGCTGTACAAGTATCGCTGTTTCCGCAAGCATCTGATATAATGTAATCAGCGTAATAAATACCTACCGGCAAATTACTTACTATTAATCTGCCATTGGTACCTGAAAACAGGAGGAAAGAATAATCATTGTTTGATCCATTTTCATGGATGTTGATCTTAAGGTTGTAGCTTGAGCAATCGACTACATTATTTGGAAAAGGCAGCGTATCTATGCCATTGTAACAATCATAGGGAGAAGTTTGCAGCGTAAGGTCCTGCGGACAATCAAAGGTTGGCGCTTTGCTATCTTTGACTTTGATCAATTGATTGTGCTCCAGCGTAAGTGTCCCACACCAATTGATAATAGTCCATTTTCTCAATATTTTATAAGAAGCACCACATTGTTCAAATTTTGAATCTGTATAAGTGGATTCTAAATTTGTACAGCCCGCAGTCTTTGCTATACCAGTTGTGTCAGGAGAGGGAAAGCCATTAGGCAATTTGGGCCAAATGCCATCACACTCAAAGGCAGGTTTGGCAGTTCCATCAAAGTTTACAGGCAAATCGACTTGAGCAAGTGTCCTGTTTTTTATACTAATGTATTGAATGCATGTAGAAGAATTCCCAAATGAATCTACCGCTACCCATGTCCTGGTTATACGACCTTGCAATGGAT
This sequence comes from Saprospiraceae bacterium, assembly GCA_043755305.1. GTDB lineage: Bacteria > Bacteroidota > Bacteroidia > Chitinophagales > Saprospiraceae > JADKBO01. Next base: position 2,798 of record JAYUTD010000016.1, on the reverse strand, counting down.
TTTCGCAAGTGTAGCTCTGGTAAGTATCATTGTAAGTTAAAGTCGCCGGACCACAAGCATCAAGTCCGGTAACGCGATATTTTCTCACGCCGGTTTTTTTAGGCTTGGCTGTAATTGGTATCGGAAAACCTATGGAATCCGGTGTAGTATTGCTGGCACACAATACAGTTTTATTGGTACAAACCAGCGGCGGAGGCAACTTATCCTGTACATTGATGTAGCCCCAACAAGTATTGCCACCGCATTCATGTCCTACAATGTATTCAAGGTTTTTACCTATATGTTCATTGGTCAGAATGTTGTTTGGTATAGCTTGGTTGAACTGATTTTTAATGGTTAAAGTGTAATAGTTGACCGGCTGCTGAATATTCGTGACCAGCATAGATGGGGTAACTTTCTGTGTACAATCCGAACTTAGTGAAATGTTTAAATTACTATTACAAATCAACGCAATGTTGCCCAAAAAAGTAATTTTTACCTGATCGGTTACCTGCACTAGTGGGCCGATGCCATCCGGGTCGTCTGAAACCAATATCAGGTTGATGTAACCAGAACTTTTATCTATTGGTCCGGGAACGTAATGTGTGGTAAGTGAAAATCGATTAAATTGCTGTGAAGGAAGAAAATAGCCATCCCCATTTGAAAACCAATACCCGTTGTTGACTGCGCCTGAAATAGATGCATTGAGGCTGCTCATCAAAAGGGTATCATTAGCACATATTGTTTGATCATTCCCGGCAAAAACACTTACTGTTTGCCCCATCAATTTGGTTGAAAACAGACAAAAGACATTGAGTGCAGCTATGCACAAAACCCTGGTTAAGAGGTTTTTAACTTTCAATATATTATGTTTTTTGTTCAAATGTACTATGCTGGTTATTGGTTAATAACATATTACGAATTATTTTAATACAAAAATTAAGCCAATATTTTAAAATTCTTTTGGAATGGTGTCTTTATTTCTGATTTGACCGTTAATAAGAAAAGTAATTGTCTATAAACAATTGGTTGTGATGTATTTATGTAAGTTTCTTCATATTATAATTATTTTTTATGTGTATGCTTGCACAAAATGCCGTCATTATCGCTTAACTTTATCCAATAACTTCAATGATGGCTACATTTCCTTTTACTGTGATCGACTGGGATTCTATTGCCAAAACCATACATAATGGGGATTCAGGCATTGCAGAATGGCAAACCATAGAAAATGGAGGTTTGAGGATCAGAATAGTGACATATTCCAAAGGCTACCTAGCAGATCATTGGTGCCAAAAAGGACATTTTGTTTATTGCCTTGAAGGCGAATTCCAAACAGAACTTGAAGATGGTACACTGCATACTATCTCAAAAGGAAAAGGCTACATAGTCTCTGACGGCGCAAGTTCGCACCGCTCTTCCACTGAGTTTGGCGTAAAATTATTGATTATTGATGGAGATTTTTTGAAAGGTCAAAATCTAATCAAATGATAGAATATTTAGGCTATTTGGCGGCTTTTTTAACCACCGCTTCATTTGTGCCGCAAGTAGTGAAAATATACAAATCGAAGTTAGCCAATGATGTTTCACTGTGTATGTTTCTGCTTTTTACATTGGGTATTTTTCTTTGGCTCTTCTATGGCCTTGCTCAAAATATATGGCCAATCGTCATCGCAAACGCCGTTACTTTGGCACTTTCCCTTAGTATATTGGTGATGAAACTGAAGTACGACAAGAAAGGAAAAACTTTGTCCCAATAGTTTATCAGACCTTATTTCTGGCACAATTTCGGCCTGGTTGTTGGCCTGTCCATGGCTCTCATTGCCCAAATAATTATAGTAGAAAAGAGAAAAATAATTCTTCTTTAAACCATGGCTTATATAAATTGTCAAATATCAACTATATTTGTTGATAATATTAAAAAACTTTCCATTCAATGAGACTAATTTTTACAGTAATTGCTTTCTGTTTATTTGCAACACTATCCTACAGTCAGGCCACCTTTGCCAAAGATATAGCACCGATTGTATACAATAAATGCGCTACTTGTCACAGACCCGGGGAAATAGGACCATTTAGCCTTACCAATTACGATGAGGTAAAAAACTATGGCCAAATGATCAAATTTGTGACAGAAACCAAGTACATGCCTCCCTGGAAGGCTGACCCTACGTATCAGCATTACCTGGAAGAAAACTATCTTTCAGATGATGAAATAAACAAAATTGCCGCTTGGGTTGATGGCAATATGCCTTATGGAGATGCTGTCGACGAACCAAGTTTTCCGGATTACCCGGATGGAAGTGCATTGGGCAACCCCGATTTGGTTTTAACTTTCAAATCTAAATACAACCATAAAGGCAACAACCAGGACCAGTACTGGTACTTTGTATTACCTACCAATCTTCCTGAAAATAAAGTGGTAAAGGCCATTGAATTGAGGCCGGGCAACAAGAAAATAGTGCACCATGCCTTGTTTTTTCAAGATACCACAGGCACTGCAAGATCATTTGATGAGAAAACGCCGGAATTTGGATTCTCAGCAAATACCCCGGGCTTTGATACAGATGTAGTTTTGACCAGAGAACAATTTCCCGGTTATGTCCCTGGACAAAAGCCAATCAGGTTTCCGGAAAGCTTAGGTCAGAAACTCAATAAAAACAGTGATTTAGTAATACAGATGCACTATGCACCGACCAATATAGCGCAATCTGATAGTTCATCTGTCAATATTTTCTTTGCAGATAAAAATGAGAAAATAGACAGGTATATAAAGGACAGAATAATGTTGCCAACGGATTTACCCGGTGGTTTTTTTG
>JAYUTD010000015.1:0-6331 GCA_043755305.1 Saprospiraceae bacterium | reverse complement strand
TTGAACTACATTGAACTACATTGAACTCATTGAAATCCATTGAACTACCTGCACAACTCACCCAAAAACCTGATTTTTCCCAATAGATTTTCCAAATCAGCTTCTGAAGTAAAGGCATTCATCATGGAAATTCTAAGGTATACCTGCCCCTTCAATTTCGTTTGGACTATATAATACTGCCCTTCAGAGAGCAATTGTTGCCTGATGGCAAGATTAATTTCATCTGTAAGTATTTTTTCGCAATTGATGTAGCGAAAACAAAGAATATTGGATTGCGGTATGGTAGCAAGCTCAAAATCGTCACTCTCCATTATTTTTGTAGCAAACCAAGCAGTCCTATCATAAGTATGCGTGACATATTCACTAATTAGATCTAGTCCATACAATTGCAGCACCGCATAAATACGGGCAGCCATCATAAGTTTTGTGCATTCCATTGTTCTTTTTCCCAGATTATACCACTCCTCTTGTTGGTCTGCCCATAAGTATTGGGCTTGTTGCGCAAAAGTGCTGTATGAATCTTTGGCTTCTTTAAAAAATAAAATGGTTGTCAACGCCGGGGTCAGCATCATTTTATGGCAATCCACTGTAATAGAATCTGCCATTGCTGAGCCATCCATCAAGTGTTTGTATTTTTGTGTGAATGCTGCCGGGCCGCCATGTGCTGCATCAATATGAAACCATAAGTTGTATTTTTTTGCAAAGTGTCCAATAGACTTAAGGTCATCGTATATACCGGTGGATGTAGTCGGGGCACTGCCTACTATGCCTATGATTTTGATTCCTCTGCTTGTAGCTTCTTCATAGTATTGGTCAAGTAAATCAGTACGCATGCTGAATTTACTATCTACGGGAATTTTTATACATCCTTGTTCTCCCCAACCCATAATCTTTACAGCTCTGTCTATACAATAGTGTGCTTCTTCGGAAACCATTATTGCATACTGATTGTACTGCGTGCCATTGAGCCAGGAAATCTCGATTTTATTGGATCGTGCACTGAGCATTGCTGTAAGATTGGCCAGTGTACCTCCTGAGGTAAAAAAGCCGTCACTTTCATTTCCAAACCCAAAATAGGGTTTTAATTGATCAATGACCACCTTTTCGATAGAAGTGGAAGCTGCACCCATTTCATAGACAGCCATACCATTGTTGAGCAAGGCAGTCATCTCACTTATAAGAGCCGTAATGGGCAATGGCACTGCTACCTGATGGCCTATGAATTTTTTGTTGTGAAGCTGTATAGACCTCTGCGCCAGTGTTTCAAATAAATGTTTTGCATCGGGCGCTTTATACGAATGCCAAAAGCTGTATTCCTCTTCAGGTGACACATATTCAATGGTCTTGGTAGAATCATTGTATAGATTGTTATCGAGGTATGCTTTTAAAATAGCTGTCATTGCCACACTATCATTTTCAAATGATTCACTGCTAAAAGCGTCGATGATTTTTTTTGATAACATTGACAAAGGTTTAGAGCACAAATGTACTATAAAATAAGGATAAAACTGCCATTAAAGCTTGCCAGATCCAATCGAATCAAGGCTTTGGTATTCTTAAAAATTATGTATCTTTAGGCAAATTTTTATTTATGCAAATCAAATTTTGTGGAGCAGCCCGCCATGTAACGGGCAGTTGTCATATACTAATCTTAAAAGACGGTACATCCATCATGCTGGATTGTGGTATGTTTCAAGGTGAAGAAGAAAATGATTTTGATAAGAATAGAGAATGGCATTTTGAACCTAGAGACATTGATGTATTGGTCTTGTCCCATGCACATATTGACCACACAGGACGTGTACCGAAATTGGTAAAAGATGGGTTTGAAGGCAAAATCTATTCTACGCATGCAACCAGATCGCTCTGCGCAATTATGTTGCTGGACAGCGCCATGATCCAGGAAAAGGATGCAGAATACCACAATGCCAAAGTTATGAAAAAACAACATGGCGATAAAAAGAAATTGAGGACGCCTTTGTATACGCAAAAAGACATTACACCTGTCATGCAGCGATTCACTACCTTCGGTTACGATACCTGGACCCACGTCCACCCAGATGTGAGGGTCATGTTTGTAGATGCAGGTCACATACTAGGCAGTGCTGGGGTTGTATTGGAGGTTATGGAAGATGGCCAAAAACGGATGATAGGTTTTACCGGGGATATTGGAAGACCTGACAGACCCATACTCAGAGATCCACAGCCGCTGCCTCAAGTGGAGTATTTGATATGTGAGTCAACGTATGGTGACAGAGAGCACGAAAGCAATCCTGAGCAGTCTTCAAGGTTATTGCAAGTAATAAAAGACACTTGTGTTGAAAAGAAAGGAAAATTGATTATACCGGCATTTAGCGTAGGCCGTACGCAGGAAATTGTGTACATGCTGGATAAGATGACACATGAAGGGTTATTGCCTAGGGTCAAAGTATATGTCGATAGTCCGTTGGCCATAAATGCCACTGAGGTGTTTGGCACACATCCGGAATGTTTTGACAATGAATTGAATCAATACATGTTGACCGACGATAATCCTTTTGGCTTCAAAGGGTTGATTTATGTGCGTGAAGCAGAACAATCCAAGAAATTGAACTCGCTGGAGGAACCATGTATTATCATCAGCTCCTCTGGCATGGGCAATGCAGGTCGTGTCAAGCACCATATCGCCAATAATGTAGAAAACCCTAAAAACACTATATTGTTGGTTGGCTACTGTTCCCCAAATACGCCCGGAGGCATATTGAAATCAGGCGCTGACACCATTAGACTTTTTGGGGATGAATTACAGGTAAGGGCCAATATCGAAAGTATGGATTCTTTTTCTGCCCATGGCGACAGATCAGAAATGTTTGATGTGATAAAAAATCAGGTCCCTCAATTGAAACAACTTTTTCTGGTGCATGGTAGTTATGAAACCCAGCAGGCTTTTAAAATCTATCTTGGAGAAAGAGGGTTCAACAATATAGAAATACCTCAGGAAAAACAAACCATTGAATTACTTTAAAAATTAATGCAATTGAATAAAATATACTTATTGGGTCTAACAGCATTGACCTTGTTGTCTTCTTGCTCTTATATTGGAGAAGATTTTGCCTTGGCCGACAATGTAGTTTCTGTAGCAGTGCCCATTGCCTATGGCACACTTAATATACAAGATGTCGTGGATAGAGCGCAGGGCGATGCAACGCTGCGATTGGATGGCGATGGAAAAATTACTGCGTTGTACAGTGGTGAGTTACTTCGGGAAAATGCTACGAAAATATTTCCTCCAGTACCAGGGCTTCTGGAATTCCCGATTCCTGATTTTTCAGTGGATGTGCCACTTCCTATTAAGGCAGGATATAGAATAGATAAAGGTGTGTTTGACAATACAAGTATTTTTTTCAGGGTTCAGCACGACAAAGCAGAGGTGGTAAAAATGATAATGTCCATACCGTCGGTTACAAAAAACAGTGTAGTTTGGAAGAAAGAGTATGATCTGGACTTCACCAATAAATCGGAAATCACTACTGTTCCTTTTAATTTCAACGAATATATTGCTTTGACGGTCAACAACAATATCAGATTTGAATATGAAGCATTTAGGCCCAATGGGGAAAAAATAAAATTGAATACCATCGCAATGAAATTTGACCTTTTGAAATTTTCATACCTTGAAGGTTACTTTGGCAATTCGTCATTTGACATAAAAGGCGACGTCATTAAAATCAATATTTTTGACAGATGGAAAAGTGGTGGATTGGAATTTCAAAATCCTATCATACAGCTAGACGTAGACAATGCTTTTGGCTTTCCAGTAAGATCCAAGGTCAATCAGCTTACCATAAAAACAGCTACCGGCCAATTTTTTGATGTAGAAAGTGAATATATCAACAAAGGCATAGATTTTAATTATCCTACCATAGCTGAGGTAGGCCAGTTGAAGAACACAAAATTTCAATTTAATTCCGGTAATTCAAATATAGGCAAACTGTTTCAAGACAGGGTAGTGCAAGTCTTGTACGATTTTGATGCAGTAGCAAATCCGGATGGTGATATAGGGGTAAGAAATTTCTTTAACAGCACTGCATTTTTCTCAGTCAGAGTAGATGTAGAATTGCCTATGCAAGTCAAGGCAAATACATTTACCATTGCAGACACGGTAGATGTAGATTTCACGGATTTTGAAAATGTGGAATCGGCAAGTGTTAAAATAAAAACAGAAAATAATTTTCCGGTGGAGATGCTGCTTAGTGGAATTTTTCTTGATGCAAACAACAATCAGATTGAAGCATTAACGACTTCTGAAGCGATAGTAGTAAAAGCCGCTACTATAGGCAGCGATGGAAGGACAACCGGCAAAACGGTCAATGAAGCCAACATCAAAATGGAAGCGGCCCGATTTGCAAAAGTAAAAAAAGCAAAGAGAATATTGATGACTGCAAGTTTTGATACTAATGTGGTAGCCTCTGCTCCAATATGGTTGTACGGTAATTACGGCCTTGACTTGAAGATAGGTGCCATTGCCAATGTCAAACCTTAATTTATTTCTTTCCATTAATGAAGAACAATTTTATGTTTAAACTTAACCAACTTAATATTTTACCAATCGTTACATGCTTTTCGATAACCTTGTGTTTCGACGTAAAAGCACAAGACCAGTGGATGATGCATATGCCCACATTGCATCAGTCGTATATCAATCCAGCGCATCAATTGAAAAGCAAGTTTGAAATAGGCATTCCTTCTTTCGCCTTTGACTTTAACTCAGGAGGCATCAATCTGAAAGATGCGATAGCAAAGAATAGCAATGGAGTCAATGTGATTGATTTAGATAAAATTGTAGGTTCTTTGCAGGACTTACACCCTTTTAATGCAGGCGTTGTGGTCAATACTATTGACGTAGGATTTAAAATAAATTCATTGAGTATTTTTGCTGGCCACAACGTACAAAACCAAACTTCATTTGTATTGGACAGAGACCTGGCTGACTTGCTGGTCAATGGAAATGCCGGTTACATTGGTAAGACGGTTAATCTTGACCTGCAAGGTGCTTCAACTACATTCAACCAATTTTATATTGGAGCTTCAAAACAAATAGGTAAATTGGGTATAGGTATAAAACTAAAATACATCAATGGATGGTATGACGTAAGAAGCGAAAAAAGTAAGATTGCGCTTACCACCGAAGAAGATTACTACCAGATAAAATTGCAGAACGACATTGAATTAAAATCCAGTGGTGTTGTAAATTACGCTGCGAATGTTGAAGACATTACTTTCAACACTGATTTTTTCAATAGTAATTGGATCACTTCCAATAGTGGTTATGGTTTAGATTTGGGTTTGACATATGCGTTGAATAAGGAACTTTCTATTATGGCGAGTGCGATTGACATTGGAAGTATTTCCTGGTCCAATAGATCCAAAATCCTTACAAATAATAAAACTACAACTGTAAAAGGCATTAATATTGAAACTATTATTGATGGCGGGGATACTGAAGATCCCACAGACTCACTCTATGGAGCATTCGATCTTGTACAGTCCAATGTAAGTTACAATACTTCATTGAATGCCCAATTTAATGCCGGATTAATCTATTGTAAAGATGGCCTTACTTTTAGTGCATTGTACAACAATCAAAATCTGGTAAGTCAAAACAAGTACTCTATGAGTTTTCAGGTATCAAAGCAAATTGGCAAAATATTTAACCTGGGCTTGAGTTATAGCGTCAAAAACAACAACTACAATAACATTGGACTGCTTGCACATTTAAGTTTGGGCCCTGTCAATCTCTTTGCGGTTTCCCAAAACTTGTTTTCAGCTTTTGACTCAAGGAAAGTCAGCGGTGTGAATGGCAGGCTTGGACTATCTCTGGCTTTTGGCAGACCAAAAGAGGTTATAAAAGTGGAGGAATGATAGGAGGTTGCTTAGTTTCCTCCCCAATATTCCTTTACTGTTTTCTTACAAGATCACTTACCTCTTTTTCTGAAAGATTGGAAATCGGGCAATGATAGAAATGTCGACGCCCATAGTATAGGCTGCCAGAATCATGGTTTCTTTTTCTTTTTGTGCTTTTTCTCTTTCCAAAGCTTGGCCTATTGCTTGGCCTTCGAGAGAGGCAGTCTCAATTACATTGGCGGATATAGCCAGTGCTTTTTGATGGGCATCATAATCAATTCTTGCTTGCTCGTCCATATTTTGATAATTTAGTATTTCTTCCACTTCTTTAAGTCCTTTGGCGGAATAGTTTATAGGCAGTTTATTGTTTTTAAAGTAATAAATCCAATAACCAAACCATTTACGATTAACCAAACCATTTACGATTAACCATTAACCATTAACCATT
>JAYUTD010000014.1:0-6332 GCA_043755305.1 Saprospiraceae bacterium | reverse complement strand
AGTCATTGTTAAAGATTTGAACGGCAAGGTAGTTCCGCTTCCTTTAACGAGTGCTTCAATTGGCAAAACATTTAATGTCTCAGTTATTCAGGATTGCTTTGGTGCATCTTGTTGGGGGCAGATCAAGATAGAAGATAAATTAGCACCTATAGTTATTTGTCCGGTTATAGATAGTGTATATAAGTGTTATGACATTGCTGCTTTCAAAGCAGGCAAGCTGATTGTTGAAGAACCAAAAGCCACTGATTGCAGTGAGATTATAAAATCTTATGTAGATGAAGTAATCAACGAAAAAGATTGTAAAGTTATGCAAGTAAAGAGGACTTGGACAATTAAGGACAAGTGGGGCAATGTGGCACCAAAGTGTATCCAGGTAATCAATTTTGAACCATTAAAAATCAGTGATATTACTATGCCTCCATCATTGGTTGAGATGAATGTATGTGGCAGCGGTATCACACCAGCAGACATAGCAGCTTACTTCGATATCGATTCAAGAAGTGGGTCAGGTATTGGTGGCTTTAATGATGACTGGACCGAGGCAGATGGATCACCTGCTGGCGTAGTGGAATTAAATGAAGGTTTCGCTTTTGGTTATCCTCATTATTACACCATAGGTAAAGATGGCAAGTTGCACGCACAAAAACTAGATCAAAATGCATGCAGCGTCTATGCCGTATATTCTGATAAATTATTGGATGCTTGCGGTGTTGGCTGCCCTGGTAACATTAAAGTAATAAGAACTTGGACCTTGATCGATTGGTGCACCGGAGAAAGTATAAAATACACACAAGTGATCAGAGCGGCTGATAAAAAGGCACCGACATTTATAGTAAAAGACTTGACTGTAAGTGTGAGCCCTTGGGGTTGTGTTGCCAATTTTGATGTGCCTCAGCCATGGGAATTGTATGACAATTGCGATGCCAATCCAAAATGGTGGATAGATGGGCCTTCAGTGGCAACTATAACAGGTAATAGCACTATCGGATTCAAAATAGCAGGATTGCCAAAAGGGGTACATTTGATTACCTACAAAGCAAGCGATTGTTGTGGCAACATTACAAGCATACCTGCTATGTTTACAGTCTTTGACAGAAGTGCGCCTGTAGCAATAGCATTGCAAAACATTGTGGTAAGTTTGACCGGCAGTGGGTCCTCATCAGAAGGCTCTGGTACATTGTTTGCAAAAAGTGTGGACAATGGAAGTTACGACCACTGTTCTGATGTAAAACTTGAAATCAAGAGAGAACCAGGATCGCCAGCTTGCGGCAACCTGGGTATCAATGGTCATAACAATAACCTTACATTCAACAACGATGAGTCAGCTTTTCCTGGTATTCGATGGGCACACCCTGAAGATAATAAAGATGATACCGATGATGGAGCATTTGTGAAATTCTGTTGCGAAGACCTTGGAGGTATAGCAAGCAAAACCCACAAAGTAATGTTGAGGGTATGGGATGATGGAAATATGAATGGCATCATTGGAGACAACTTGATCATTGATGGTATGCAAGACAATTACAATGAAACATGGGCAGATGTAAGGGTTGAAAACAAATTGGCACCCGCCATAGTATGTCCTCCGGATATTACGGTAACTTGCGATATGGATTTAAATTTAAGCAGCACGTGGAAAAATATCAATGAGGTAATTTTGCAATCAGGTGAAGCCTCTGCATATGACTTATGTGCCGGCGTGCTGATCGAGTATAAGGATACGCCTACTTGGACCAATTCTTGTCAAAATGAAGGAAGAATCCGAAGAGAATTCAGAGCAACAAAAGGCAGTATAATTGTCAATTGTTTCCAAACAATAACAATAACAGCTTTGCCAAGTTCATTTGTTGTAACTGCTCCTTCAAGCAGTGTTATAGATGCACCATGCAATTTTGATAAATCTCAGATTAAAGTGGCAGACAAGCCAAAAGTTCAAAGTGGATTCTGCGACGTAATAGGGGAGAACATTACTATTGATACATTCTTGTTTGAAGATGGAGTTTGCAAAAAATGGAAAGTATCCTACATCTATATTAACTGGTGTACAGGCGAAGAGAAAGGGCCATATGTCAAGTTCTATAAATACAAAGATGAAGTGAAGCCGGTATTGAATTGCAAAGACCAAATGTTTGCAGCAAATCCAAATCCACTCAATCCAAATAGTGTTTGTGAAGGCACAGTAGTCCTGGAAGCAAATGCTACCGATGAAGGTGGTTGTATTGCAGGTGGTTGGTTGAAGTGGAATGTGCTTGTGGATCTTTGGGGCAATGGCACAAATGACTATGAATTTTCCAGCTTCTTGCCAAGCACAGACAACAACTTAGGCAATGATTCAAACAACAATGGAATTCCTGATAGATATGTAGCACCAACTGCACCTGGTCAGACAGTAACATTGCCTTCGTTCGTTTTAGGAGCAGAAATGAGCACGCACAAAGTACTTTGGAAAGTAACAGATGGTTGTGGTAACATAACGTCTTGCAACAGCACATTTATGGTAGTAGATAAGAAAGCACCAACACCTTACTGTGTAAGTATAAGTACTGCAATTATGCAAACTGGACAGGTAGAACTTTGGGCAATTGATTTCAACAAAGGCTCATTTGACAACTGTACGAAACAAAATGCATTATTGTACACTTTCAACGGCATTCAACCTGTAGCAACAAAACTGGGTGTCCCACATTATTTCAAAGGAATTGGTTTAGATGCTACAGCAGCTGAATACAGTGCAGGTGAAGCACAGAGATGGGTACCTGATTATAGGTCAAGTGCAATGATTTTCAACTGTGAGGATGTTGCAGCATCACCATTCATTGTCAAAATGAGTGTATGGGACAACAAACTTAATACAGATTTCTGTGAGGTAACATTGACCATAGTAGACAATCAGGGCGCATGCACAGGTGCAAGGTTATCGGTAGGTGGAGATATAGTAACTGAGAAGGGAGAAGGCATTAAAAATGTAAATGTTGAGTTGAGCTGTATACTTAGTGGCTATCCGAGAAACCAAATGAGTGACTTAAATGGTGACTATATGTTTACAGATCTGCCTATGAATATGGATTATACTGTAAAAGGTATAAAGAGGGATGATTGGATGAATGGTGTTAGTACCCTGGATCTTGTACTTATTCAAAGGCATATTCTTGGGGTCAGCAAATTACAAAGTCCATACAAATTACTTGCTGCTGATATAAACAGCGATGGCAAAGTTTCCGCAAGTGACCTGGTTCAATTGAGAAAACTGATTTTAGGAACAATCACTGAATTGCCAAACAACAATTCATGGAGATTCCTTGACGCAAAGACACCAATTGCCAATCCGGAGTCGCCTTGGCCAGTAGATGAATCTATTACCATCAATAATGCGAACCAAAACATGGTGAAAGAAAACTTCATCGGTTTGAAAGTTGGAGATGTCAATGGAAATGCATCAGCAGCTACAAATCAGGCAGCGGATACTAGAAGCGATAACATACTTGAATTGAAGGCTGAAGACAAAGAATTGAAAGCAGGTGAAATAGTAGAAATGCCAATTACAAGCAAGAATTTCAATGATATATTTGGGTATCAGTTCACGATTTCTATGCAAGGCTTAGAATTGATTAATGTAAATGCAGGGTTATTAAATATTGATGCATTCAATTACGGTAAACCAAAAGCAGGTATAATAACCATGAGTTGGGCATGCGACAAAGCTGTAAATGCTGCTGATGGAGAAGTGTTATTCACGGTTGTAATGAAAGCTGCCAAAGTTGGTAGATTAAGCGAAATGATAGCAATGAGTTCTGATGTCACGAGATCAGAAAGCTATGCAGGAAGTGAGTTTAACACAAATAGGGTGGCATTGAAGATTGGAAGCGAAAAGGCTATGTCTAACTTTGCCTTGTACCAAAATGAGCCAAATCCATTTAAGTCTGCTACAGCAATAAACTTCAACCTGCCGGAAGCAGCAAAAGCAACAATTACAGTAACCGACATCACTGGTAGAGTTATAAATGTGAAACATATAGATGCATTAAAGGGAATGAACAGAGTTGAGTACAACAGGAATGATGTATCAAGAAGCGGATTGATGTACTATACAATTACAAGTGGAGATTTCACTGCTACCAAGGCTATGATAGTCATAGAATAAATTACAAGCATGCAGTAAACTGCAATAAGTCAAATATAAAAAGGGAGTCAGCGATGGCTCCTTTTTTTTTTCGATAAATAATGCCAGCATTAAAAATACTACTCGGCTTGGCTTATCCTCTGTGCTTTCAAGACAGATAACACGAATTAGCTCAAATGAAGATTTGCGAAGATAAAAAAGCCCTTTTGGTGTTGCTTCGTTTTACTTTACTTTTGGTACAATATGTTTTTATCTATCAATAAAATATTGGTAAATTTTCAGAAAAGAGACTAATACATGTATTTCAAATTTTACTTTTCTCCATTTGCCAGATAAGTAATTTGTGCCAAATGATGGTCATCGTGTTCTGCCACAAAAAAGGCAAGGTCAATCAACCTCATAGGCGTTCCCAAACGTGGATGCTTTGCAATATTTTCCATACTTTTAAGTGTTGCATTTCGGAGCAAGTAAATCATTTTTATTCTTTCTTCTCCAAAACAATTGATCAAGTCGTTTATGTCCCCGCTGTCGTAATCAGTATCATGCGTTTTTCTATTGGTCAAATCCGCTACCTTTAAATTATCTTCACCTTTGATGATTTGAAGCATTCTTTCGTACCACAATGGTTCGAGATCAATCAAATGTCCTATTTCTTTTTTGATGCTCCACATACCATTAAAATCGCCATTTATTATTTGCACATTGAGTCTTTCTATTTTTTTTCTAAGTCGTACGTCGGTATATTCCAATCGTTCAATAATACATGGCAATATGCCATTATCCTCAATAGATGCAAATTTTCGATCAAACCATTTTGTCTTAACCATTTTAATTTATTATATAATAACAAATACTTGAATGATAGTAAACAAAAGCATTCATTAATACTAAACGTTTTGTCCAAAAGTAAGCAAGTTGCTATCCGGATCAAGCATGGCAAATTCTTTTTGTCCCCAGGGTTTGGTTTCCAAAGCACCGGCTGAATGTATGCTGTTATTGTTGTCTATCATTTCTTTGAAAAGTACCTCTATATTATTTGTACGAATATAAACCTGACCGTAATTATCCTTAGGGGCCAGTTCTTTAAATTCAAAAAAATGAATTTCTACATTGTCTCTTTGAACCATTAGATAGCCTGGATAATCTTCCTTTCCGATGTCTTTGAAGCCTAGTTTATGCACATAAAAATCTCTGGTAACGGCTTTGTCTCGCATTGGAAGTTTAGGATTAATATTTGTTAGCATAATTTAATTTTTGCAAAAATAACAATTTTTTTTGTGAAAGACACTTGATTGAAATCAAGAAATGCTATAGTTTGCTATTACTCTGCTCAAAGTCTCCGGGGTTACTTTTAGGTAAGAAGCAATCATTTTAAGCGGAAATACTTGTATGAATTGCGGCTTAATCTTGTTTATGAAGGCATACTTTTGAGCTGGATTTAGTGAATGGTCAAATATAGAAGTCCTGGCACTTGCCTGCGTAAATATAGAAGCAAATTGTAAAAAAGAAGGTGATTTCAAATTCATGGCATGAAAGCTACTGAGGTTTAACTCAATCACTTCGGATTTTGAAAATGCCTTAATGGTAGTATCGGATGGCATTTGCCCGGTAAGACTTTGCTGATTAAATATCCATTCTCCCTGTAGATGCAAGTCAATAATAGCCTCTCCCATTTCATTGGAGTGGAATTGATAAAAAGAACCTGACAGGACATAATAAACACTTTTACAAACTTCTCCTGCGCTTAATAAAACATGATTTTTATCAACAGGATTCCTTATAGTATGTGTTTCAAAAAGAGCAGCATATAATGCTGAAAATTGTCCAAAATTGTTTAAAATTTCTTGGCTTTTCATTGTAAAAAAAAGATTACTTTTTAATTTTCATTTTTGCAAAAGCTTGGGTTCAACCATTGATTGCATAAATATTCTATAAAGTTTATTTCACTTTTTCTTCAGTCACCGATTTATTCAAACTGTCTGCAACTCTACTAATCTAATCATTATTATTCTACTTTGAATTTAGAACCAATTGAAGCCCTCAAATAATGGTCCACAACAACAATTGCTGCCATAGCTTCTACAATAGCTACAGCCCTTGGCACTACACATGGATCATGTCGGCCTTTCCCTGATATGGTTGTCTCGCTTCCGCTATTATCGATGCTTTTTTGTTCAGGAATTATGGTGGCCACAGGCTTAAAAGCCACATT
>JAYUTD010000013.1:0-2531 GCA_043755305.1 Saprospiraceae bacterium | reverse complement strand
TGAGGAAAAGGAAAAAACTTTTCATATAAAGGAATTAAATGAAGAGGCAGAGAAAAAAGGTTGCAAAGATGTGACCCCCAACAGGCTAAAAACTATAGTGAATTTTTGGGCACTTAAGAATTGGATTAAACGACATAACGAAGAATATTCAAAGAATCATGTAGTAATTCTTTGTATTCAACCGAAAGAATTATTGAGAGAAAAACTAGAGAAACGGCATGAATTGGCTAGGTTCATAATTGAGTTCCTCTATGAGAAATCCAATGCAACTGTTGTAGAAGTCGAAAAGGATAAGGAAGATGTGCTGGTTGAATTTTCGGTTCATGAACTAAAAGACGAATTTGAGAAAAGACCAAAGCTTTTTGAAATGAAAGTTTCAATTGAAGATATAGAAGACACGCTTTTTTACCTTTCAAGAATTGATGCGATTAAAATTGAAGGTGGGTTTTTGGTTGTTTATAATCGACTTACCATTAACAGGCTTGAGCAAGACAATAAAAGAAGATACAAAAATGACGACTACCAAAAATTAAATCAGTTTTACGAAAATAGAGTTCAGCAAATTCATATTGTTGGTGAATACGCCAAGAAAATGATTGGCGATTATAAAGGGGCGCTGCAATTTGTTGATGATTATTTCCAGTTGAACTATGCTTCATTTCTAAACAAGTATTTCAAAGGCAGCAGGCAAAATGAAATCAAAAGAAATTTAACTCCTGCAAAATTTCAACAGCTGTTTGGTTCTTTATCTCCTACACAATTAGAAATTATCAAGGATAATGAAACCAAAGACATTGCAGTTTTGGCTGGCCCCGGGAGTGGTAAAACAAGAGTATTGGTCCACAAATTAGCATCGTTACTCTTGATGGAGGATGTAAAACATGAGCAATTGCTGATGCTGACCTTTTCAAGAGCGGCAGCTACGGAATTTAAAAGACGATTAATTGCACTTATAGGGAATGCAGCTCACTACATTGAAATAAAGACATTTCATTCTTACTGTTTTGATTTGCTTGGCAGGGTTGGAAGTTTGGAAAAGTCTGATGCCATCTTGAAAGACACTATTGAAAAAATTAAGAACGGCGAAGTTGAAGCAAACCGGATAACAAAGACAGTTTTGGTAATTGATGAAGCACAAGATATGAATGCTGATGAGTTTGCATTAATTAATACTTTAATGGAACAGAATGAAGAAATGAGAGTAATTGCAGTAGGAGACGATGACCAAAATATCTACGAATTCAGGGGGGCAAGTTCAAAATACCTGGAGAAGTTTATTGCAGAAAGAAAAGCAGCAAAGCATGAATTGATAGAAAATTATAGAAGTAAAAATAACTTAGTAGAATTCACCAATGGGTTTGTAAAAAAGATCCATCACCGATTAAAAGGAACGCCTATTGTTGCAAAGCAAACTGACAATGGAAATATAAAGTTAGTGGGGTATCACTCTAGAAACCTTATTTCGCCATTGATGCAAGACATACTTTCAACAGGGCTCGCAGGAACTACTTGTGTGCTGGCAAAAACAAATGACGAAGCGTTACAAATTACCGGGTTGCTTTTAAAAAACGGAATGCAAGCAAAACTAATTCAAAGCAATGATGGTTTCAGTCTGCAAAACCTTTTAGAAGTTCGTTTCCTTCTGAATGAAATAAACAGGGGTGATGATATAAAGGTTATCACTGATGAAGTTTGGGCTAATGCAAAGACTGCATTGAGGAAAAAATTTCAGCAGAGTACAAAGTTAGAAATCTGCAACAACCTTATCAGGCAATTTGAAGACAGTAATTCAAAGAGGAAATACAAATCAGATTTGGAAGTATTTGTACGGGAATCGAAGCTGGAAGATTTCTACAATGAAAACGGTGAGACAATATTTGTTTCAACTATTCACAAAGCAAAGGGGAAGGAGTTTGACAACGTTTTCATTATGTTGGAGAACTTTAACCCTGCAACTGATGAAGCCAAACGCCAATTGTATGTTGCAATGACAAGGGCAAAGCGCAACTTAACCATTCACTTGAATGGGGATTACTTAGACTCTATTGCAGTAGAAAATTTAGAATTAGTTGAAGATAGGGAAGAACATATGCCACCAAGTGAAATAGTTATGCAATTATCCTACAAAGATATTTGGCTGGATTATTTTATAAACCGTCAACATCTTGTTTCACAATTGACCAGTGGCGATGCATTGATAATAAATGGCGATGAATGTACAACAGCTAATGGGCAAGCTGTATTGAAATTTTCAAAACAATTTCTCAATACAATTGAGGCGCAAAAGCAAAATGGTTATCACTTGAAAAGAGCCAAAGTGAATTTTATTATATACTGGAAAAAGGAAGATACTGAACGAGAGGTGAAAATTATTTTGCCTGAGTTATATTTTGAGAGGTAAACAGGATAATACAATTCCTGGCCCCCTACTGGCGGTAGTCTGTGACCCATACTGGCGCAGGCCTCCCGGCCTGTTGCCAACCGTCACTTAAATTCCCCGCACCTGGCGAAAGTGTTCCGCAGAGCCCGCC
>JAYUTD010000012.1:0-2531 GCA_043755305.1 Saprospiraceae bacterium | reverse complement strand
CTAATAGGATAGTAGTAGGTGAAGCCAGCAGCTACTTTATCTGGGCCACCTAACCACACTCCATTTACAGATTTAGCTAGTGTCGCATAATTTCCTTGCATTCTAAAGTCTGATTTTAAGCCATCCGGGCAAGTAGTAGATACTATAGTTTGCACAGTTAAATCTGTATTGACTTGGTCTACTCTTAGGCTTGGATTTGAGGCTAATGTAATAGCTGCGGATGGTAATCCATTTATATTACTCCATCTTAAGTTTATAGCGTCTACTCCAAATCCAAATGGGGTAAGAAAAGCACTAACACAGTTTTCAATTTTTATAGAAACACCAAGTGGTATTTTACAATCAATTTCTTCATCACAGCATGGGCCATCTTCTCCATTCGCTATATTTACTACACCGTGCACCACCCCAGCTACAGCTCCTGCTACAGCTCCAGTTACTGTTAAAACAAAGCCCATTAGAGGATTATTTTGAGCACTAAATCCTATATTTGCTCCAGCTACAATATCAGTACCAATAGTTTCCCAAAAGCATTTAAATGAATCCCAAATCGAGCAACCCCTTGAAGCTGTTAATGAATGTGTATAAGTCTCATTAAAATAAAGCACGATTCCTCTATGGATAGAGTACAATCCAAGTAACAACTTTTTTTCATAACAATCCATTGTGGTATTGTTCTTAATAAGATTTATTTCAGCATCAAACCTGCTCAATGCATTTGTAAAATTACTCTCTTCATTGATGATCGTATTCATTTTTTTAAAATGTGGAATTACTTTTGTAGCAAACAGTGTATTGCTTCCATCAAAAGAGGACAAGTATTGGTTTAGACCCATAGCCATCCTTTCAGTTCTATTGCTAAAAAATTGAGCTTTGAAATTTTGGCGATCTTCTTCTCTTATATTCAGAAAAGGATCCCGATTCAAGGCATCATATCTAAAATAGTCGAGTATATAGCCTTCAAGAGCAAGATAATTGTCTACATTCTCACATACCTCTTCAGGTCCTTCTGTGGCCATAGGCAGCGTATTGCCTTCCTGAAACGAATTTTGCTCACAGGAAAAAATAAAAAATGTGGTTAGTACGATAAGTGTTTTTTTCATTGGATGAAATTTTTAAATGTTTAAGAAAAATTGTTAATACCACAATTAAAAAAAAACATACCTTTACCCTTGTATCTGCGATGATACAACAAGGGTCTGCTGACAGTTTCCGCAAGAACTGAAGGCAGGCTTTTCTTTTTTGTGCTTTTATCTCAATTGACCACATGACGTTAATAGCTACATGTAGGCAGTAAAATGTATAATCGTTAGAATTTTAAGTTGAATAATAGTACTTGCTTCTGATTGAAATTTCATATAACTCCAAGGCCAAGCTAAAATTTGATGTAGTCCTAGGTCATACTCAACTTCGATCGAGGTACAAATATATACACAATAATTTGACAATTCAATAGGTTTATTGAATTTTTATTTTTTCAAATAATTTGCAAAACTTGGCTAAAGAAAATGAATTGTATAATTTTAATGTAATATACCGTTTTTTTAGCGTCTACTTAAATTAATACTGCGTACCTAAGATTTTTTTCTTGAAAACAGTACAATATTTTTTTGAAAACGTGACAGCTTATTTGACAAAATGCCTACAAGGTAAGTAGTGACCCCGCCAGGAATCGAACCTGGATCAAAAGTTTAGGAAACTTCTATTCTATCCGTTGAACTACGGGGTCTTTGGTTTCAGTGGAGAAACCATTTTATCAATTTGAGCACAATATTAAGAAAAAGACTTAGGATTAGCATAGTCGTAAGGGGAAAATATAGCTTAAAATTGCCTTTATCTATGCGAAAGTCACCTGGCAAGTGGCCCACCCATGAAAATTTATCGCCAAAAAAGTAAAATACTATGCCTACCAGCACAATGCCGAGTCCAATAAGGATGATTATTTTGCCATTGTGTTCCATGATAGCAGGTTTATTGCCACACGTTGGATGGGTATTCCCTGTTTGCGATCAACTTAGAAAGTTCTTTCTCTACTGCTCTTTTGTCTTCAGGATAAGTGACGCCAAACCATGTACTTGAGGTACTTAAAATTTTGACATCCAATACGCCGTTTTTGATCAATTTATCGACCATGGTAGGTATAAAAAATTCCGATTTTAGTTCATTGCCAAATTCAATGACAAAGTCTACAAATTGCTGCTCGGCATATCCAAAGTAGCTTGGTTTGAAACCCCACATATTCATAGAAACCAGGGTGTCCGGACTAAGCACTTTTGCGCCTTTTGGTGTAGGATAACTGATAATGCCTTTGATGTCCACGCCAATTTTCACGCACTCTACTACATCTTTGAGATTGCCTTTGCCGTCATCGGTGCATACCCCTCGATTGACGGTGCCATGTTCAGAAAGGGTATTTTTTAAAAAATAAGATACGACACAGTAATTGTCTGTAGTGTCGTTGACGAGAAAATCATACAATACTTTATAAGCATCTCTGCCATAAAAGTCATCTGCATTGATGACTGCAAAAG
>JAYUTD010000011.1:0-2537 GCA_043755305.1 Saprospiraceae bacterium | reverse complement strand
CAAAAAATTGAACCTTAGAAGAAGAAATGGCGAGCCAATAGAGGCTGCTTTTATAGATGGTGGAGTAAGTTTGGCCAACAATCCTGCATGGCAGACTTTTCTTGTAGCAACAGTTCCAAGTTTCGGATTCAAATGGAAAAATGGTGAAGATCAAATACACATTACAAGCATTGGCACTGGCAATGGATCCAGAAAAGAAGATCCAAATAAACTAGAACGAGAAATGGCAGTTAACTGGGCTACAAAAATCCCTGATTTATTTATGACAGATGCATTAGAAATGAATGAAATCATCATGCACATAGTAGGTAAAAATGTTGGCCCGAAAATTAGGGTAGATAGTCAATTTGATGATATGTCACAAATTGCTATGGAAAATAAGCCCTTATTCTCATATGAAAGATACAATGTAAAACTTCAGACAGATGTATTGGGTGAGATGGGCTTTACTTTTTCTGATGATGATATAAAATCATTAAAGGAAATGGATCATTTCGAAAACATGGATAAATTGCTTGACATTGGCATGAAATATGGTAAAAGATCAATAGGAAATTATTCTGTAAATCGTTAGTCATGAACAAATCAAAAGTCATCATCTTTATATCTTACGCCCACGAAGATTTAGAGTATAAAAAAGAATTGGATAAGTTTCTCATCGGCATGAAGCGGTCAGAGGAAATCGAGGTGTGGGAAGATGAGCAGCTCAAAGGTGGTATGGAGTGGAATGCTGAAATCAAAGCTCAGCTTAATAATGCCGACTTGATATTGTTATTGATCAGTATAGATTTCTTAAACTCCAATTACATATGGCGTATGGAATTGCAAACTGCCATGCAGCGGCATGAACTAGGCGACGCCGTAGTAATACCAATCATCGCAAGAAGTGCCGACTGGAGCGACATGCCTTTTAGAAAATTGCAAGGCCTGCCGAGAAATGGACAGACCATAGAAGAGTCAACATTTAAGGACAGAACCTACACAGAAATATCAAGGGAGATCAAGTCGGTAGTAAGAGAGATACAGGAAAAGAAAAAATTTAAATCGATTGTATTTGCAAATTCTGATGAAAAAAATTTGCCAAAACTATTTTTGAGTGTAGCCACTCCGCATACACAAATACAAGTAAACTACATTACTGATCTCAAAGCAAAATTCGTAAATGCAGGCTATCAATTAGCTACATTGCAAGATGGAGACTGGAATGATGAAGACCCTATCAAGCCAATTTATGATCTAATGAAAAAGTGCATTGGTTGTGTTGTCCTACTCATGGAAAGATATTACATAGACAATGGCATGGTAAAGCGTGGCAGTGAAAATGAGAAACAGCTTACGGGCTTAGCATTGAGTACACCATGGTGTCAGATTGAAGCTACGCTTGCATACACACAAAACATTCCACTCATGGTATTGAAAGACAAAAACGTGCTGAACGATGGTGTATTTATAGATCAGATAAAAAAATTCAGGCAAGTAAAAATTGATATTGAAAACTTTGGTGAGTGGAACGGTGACGACAAAGGTTATATATTTGATGATTTTATTGAGAAGGTAAAAAGAAATAAAAAATGAAAGTATAAGAATAGAAAGACAAAATTTAAAATGGACACAGAAGGCTGGGGTACATTCACTATATATGTGCGAATGCATATCAAAGACGATTCTGTCCTGGACTTGGAACATTGCCTTGAATTATTGTATCCGGATGGTGCGGAGTCTCCGGCATGTTATCTAGGGTAAATGAATGTTTTTATTACTTATACTTAAACAACTTATATGCATAAACTATAATCGAAATTCAAATAGGCCTGAAAGGCCGACATCCACCAAAGTTGGGCGAAGCCCAACGATAAAGACAAGAATGAATAAAAGCCCTGAAAGGGCGTAATAAAGAATAACCGAAAAAAAGTACAACAATGGGGCAATCTCTAGTAAAAAATTACATCCACATCGTATTCTCTACAAAACACCGAGCACCGCTCATAGATGACGCCATAGAAAATGAACTTCACAGTTACCTTGGTGGTATCTGCAACAAGCTGGAGTGCTATGCAGTCAGAGTGGGAGGTTATAAAGACCACATCCACATCTTATGCATGCTATCCAAGAAAATAGCATTGATGAAACTGGTAGAAGAAGTAAAATCGCACTCTTCCAAATGGATAAAGACCAAAGGAGAAGCCTACGCCAATTTCTATTGGCAAGATGGCTATGGTGCTTTTTCTGTGAATCCAGCTAATGTGGGTGGAGTAACAGAATACATTAAAAATCAACGCCAACACCATGCTAAAATAGCTTTTCAGAAGGAATACCTTGCTTTACTCAAAAAGTATAGTATGGATTATGATGAGAGGTATTTGTGGGATTAGATATTACGCTCTTTCAGAGCTTAGGCATGAAAGGCCGTTATACACCAATGTTGGGTGAAGCCCAACGATAAAAACAAGAAGGAACAAAAGCCCTGAAAGGGTGAAATCAATATGCATGCAGAAAGAATACATCACATCTCTAAAAAGCATTAAATGAACTGCGAT
>JAYUTD010000010.1:0-2538 GCA_043755305.1 Saprospiraceae bacterium | reverse complement strand
AAAGCCAATGCCTGGCCTTGCTCAAGGGATACAAGTGATCCTTTGCTCCTACCGTTGATTTCTCCTTTAAATGGTTCATAGCCCTTGAATCTATGCGTCATCACAGCTTCACCCGCTGTAGCAGTAAGAATTAAATTTCTTAAGCCAATAATACCTCTTGCCGGAATGTCAAATTCAAGGTGTTGAACATCTCCTTTGGGTTCCATAACAATCATAAGGCCTTTTCTTTGTGTTACCAATTCTATAGCCCTTCCTGCTGAAACTTCCGGAACATCAATTACAAGATGTTCAATTGGTTCGCATGTTTGACCATCGATTTGCTTTAGTATTACCTGAGGTTTACCTACCTGAATTTCATATCCTTCTCTTCTCATTGTTTCGATCAATACGGACAAATGGAGTACACCTCTTCCGTAAACATCAAATTTGTCTTCAGTTTCTCCATCTACTACCCTCAAAGCAAGGTTTTTTTCTAATTCTTTGTACAATCTATCCCTGAGATGTCTGGATGTTACAAATTTGCCTTCTTTGCCAAAGAATGGTGAAGTATTGATGGTAAATAGCATGCTCATAGTAGGCTCATCTACTGCAATCCTCACCAATGCTTCAGGATTTTCAATATCTGCAATGGTATCCCCTATTTCGAAGTCTTCAATGCCAACAACAGCACAAATATCACCAGCCTTCACAGAATCCACCTTAAGCCTACCTAGTCCAATAAAAACAAAGAGTTCTTTGATCCTTACTTTCTTTTGGCTTCCGTCTTTTCTAAAGATAATATAATCTGTGTTTTCTCTAAGTTCTCCTCTGAATATTCTTCCTATGGCTATCCTGCCCTGAAATGCATTGTAATCAAGTGAGGTGATCTGCATTTGTGCCGGACCTTCCGCCACCTGTGGTGGTGGAATATTGTCAATGACAGCCGTCAATAATGGCTGAATATTCATGGTTTTTTCATTGTGGTCAAAACTCATCCAACCTTGCTTTGAAGAACCAAATAAGGTAACAAAATTCAATTGATCCTCTGATGCTCCAAGATTAAACATGAGGTCAAATACATCACCCTGTACTTCCTCAGGTTTACAGTTTTCTTTATCCACTTTATTAACTACAAGGATTGGCTTAAGACCAAGTTCGATTGCTTTGTTGAGTACAAACCTGGTTTGTGGCATGGGTCCTTCAAAAGCATCTACCAGCAACAATACCCCATCTGCCAATCTCAACACCCTTTCAACCTCACCTCCAAAATCCGAGTGACCTGGTGTATCTATAATATTGATTTTCACTCCCTGGTATTGTACAGAAACGTTTTTGGACACAATGGTAATACCTCTTTCTCTTTCCAGATCATTGTTATCCAGTATCAATACACCATCGTCTTTGCGGTCATCATTGGCATGACACTCATGTATTATCTTGTCTACCAGGGTAGTTTTGCCGTGGTCAACGTGAGCTATAATGGCAATGTTTCTAATTTGCTGCATGTAAATTTAATTAAGGGTGCAAAGATAATTCTGTTTTTTAGATACAGGACTATGTATTGCAATATAATATTCGGTTAATTTGTTAATAAAAGTTGAATTGACTTTATGGTTTTTCAATCCTCCTAGGAGAAAAGAAAAGCTATCAAAAAAAGGCTTTTGCTTGTAGAAAAAATTGCTAGGGTCAGTAAAATCAGTTTTTATTAAATCTTAAAGCTTTGCTTACTGTGGCAATGATTGTGCGATTTTACTATAAAGCATACCATTTACATCCTTTCCAAAGGCCATTTTCTCCACTTAAAGTGACACAATTATTTCCTAATAGGCCTGCTTACAAAATAAAAGTACTTGTCTGACACTAAGATTAAAATTTGAAAAGCTTTTTCAGAAGATTAATTTTCTTAATGGTATAAGGCTGATACAAGAGTGGTATATCAAACCATTTTGCTGTATTAAGTACCGGCTTGAGATTAGAAAAAGTATCTACCCCATATTTTCCATGATAATTGCCTATACCACTACTTTGAATGCCGCCGAAAGGTAGGTGAGGGTTGCCAAGATGGTAAACTGTGGTATTTTCACATCCACCGCCAAATTCTATTTTGTCAAAGATGTATTTTTTGAAGTCTCCATTATTGGTAAATAAATACAATGCCAATGGATACCTGTTTTTTCTTACGATTTCAATTACTTCTTCCTTTGATTCAAAAGTTATAATAGGCAGAATTGGTCCAAATATTTCTTCTTTCATAATTTCAGAATCAAAAGAATGTGGCACTATTAAAGTTGGTTCTATGCATTTAGAGGCAGGCATAGATTTACCTCCGAATAATATGTTGCCTTGTTCCATAAGAAGGCACAATCTTTTGAATCTTGTCTCATTGATGATATGACTGTAATCAGAAGAATTAAGTGCATCCTCACCAAAAAAGAGCTTTATATACTGAATGCATTTTTGTACAAAGTCGGAAAATTCATTTTTGTGCACCAGCACATAATCCGCACATACACATGTCTGACCAGCATTGATGAACTTACCCCACACTATTTTTTTTGC
>JAYUTD010000009.1:0-6368 GCA_043755305.1 Saprospiraceae bacterium | reverse complement strand
CAGCAGAAGCCTATGAAATATTGAGCGATGGTGACAAAAGAGCCAAATATGACAGATATGGACATGATGCAGTAACAGGCAATGCAAGGGGTGGCTTTCAAGGTGGTCATATGAATATGGAAGACATCTTTTCGCAATTTGGAGATGTCTTTGGTGAAGAAGGAAGTCCATTTGGTAGTTTTTTTGGTGGGGGAAGCAGGTCAACACATTCTGGTCAAAAGGGAAGCAATCTGCGTATTAAAGTATCACTTACTCTTGAAGAAATAGAAAAAGGGGTAAACAAAAAAATCAAAGTAAAAAAACAAATAAAATGCACAACTTGCCATGGGTCAGGGGCTAAAGACTCTGCATCTGTCAAAACCTGTAATACCTGTCAAGGTTCAGGCTATGTGAGACAGGTGCGAAATACTTTTCTAGGGCAAATGGCTACTACGGGAGTTTGCCCAACTTGCAGTGGCAGTGGCAAGTCTATTACAGCAACATGTACTTCATGCAGGGGCGAAGGTATTAATCTTGATAATGATACGATAGAAATTGACATTCCTGCAGGTGTTGACGGGGGTATGCAATTGTCCATGAGAGGTAAGGGAAATGCCGGAAAAAATGGTGGCCCTGCCGGAGATTTACTCATTACCATTGAGGAGCAATCACATGAAGAGTTTACAAGGGATGGGATGAACATAATACACGATTTGTTCATTAATTTTGCAGATGCAGCACTTGGCACGTCAGTAGAAGTGCCTACACTAGATGGCAGAGTCAAAGTAAAAATTCCTGCAGGTACTCAGGGTGGCAAGATATTAAGATTGAAAGGCAAAGGATTACCATCAGTGCAGGAGTATGGCAAAGGCGACCTACTTGTCAATATTAATGTATGGACGCCAAGGGAATTATCAGTGGAGGAGAAAGCAATATTGGAAAAACTAAGGAGTTCTAAAAATTTCAAGCCAAATCCAAGCAAAGAAGACAAAGGCTTTTTTGATAGAATGAAAGAAATGTTTTCATAAAAGATATGTTATTGAATATTAAAATTATGAATACATTATTAAACTTAATATAAGAATGAAACTTCGGATTACCTATCTATTTCTTGTTGTCTTACTGTATTCATGTGGCCCAAAGACGATTTATAAGGAAACCATGGAAATACCCAATGCAACGTGGTTCAAAGAAAAGCCTTTGACTTTTAATTTTGACATAAAAGATACAATTACAAAACATGACATCCTATTGAATGTGAGATACAAAAATGATTTTCGTTATACCAATCAGTATGTAACAGTCAAAACTATATTTCCAACCAGTAATAAAGTTGAAGACATTGTTTCGCTCGAACTTTGCAAAAGCAATGGAGAAAGTAATGGTAAATGCAGTGGTGAATCCTGTACCGTGCCTATTGTTTTTCAACAAAAGATTAATTTCCCATATTTGGGCAGATACACTATTGCTATTGCCCAATACAGTAGAGAAGATTCCATAAGAGGAATAGAAAGTATGGAATTGATACTACAAGAGTCAACCCTTAAAAAAAGTTAATATTACTTTTACAGATAAGTATATCCTAATTAAGTGTCAACTAATGTGTAGTGGTTTTTACCCCCAACAGTTTTAAAAAAGCGTTACCAAAATGTTAAATCTATCGTTAAAATGATTTTAAATGACTGTTGGTTACGTCTGCCTTATATACATTCGTATAATTATTAAAACAATATCCATTCATGTAAAAACAACTTTATGATGAGGCATTTAATTTTTTTTAGTTTTCTAATATGGTTTACGTCTTGTACAAAAAATCTTACGCCTTTTAGTCAAGACCTTTATGACAAATACAGATGGTCAAATGAAGAATTGAAGAATATTCAGTTCTATTTAAGCAATGATGTCGTTCTTTATAAAAAAGTAGATGGCAATGAAGCTTCTATAAATGATGGTAAAATCCAAATTAAGAAAGAAAAAAAAGGTGAAAAAATTGTTATTCAAAAAGGCACACCCGGGGTATTTTTATTTTCACCAAAAAACAACAGGTTTGCGATATCCTTTCACGAAAATGATGATACCAAATACCTTATGTTTGGCCCAAATGAAGCATTGCATGGAAACTTTGCACTACTTGGTAAAGAATGGGGAAAATACCAGGGACAAGTTACTTATCAAGACCAAATTTATGCAGTCAATGCAAACGATGCATTAGCTATATTGCTTGTAGATCTGAGGAATGTGTCAAAGTACAACTACCAAAGCAAACAGGAAAGAGGAAGAAAATTAAACTAAAGAACAACATTTTAGGGTTAAATAACGGTTTATTCTTTAACCCAAGTGCCGGAAACCCATTTAATCTTGGCCTCAGTTTTATGTAATTTGAGAGAAAGTTCGACTTTTTTATTGAATGATTCTACCATTTTGGTTTCGCGATTATTGATAAGAAACAATGTGCTTTCCCCTATGGATAACTTTAGGTTTTCGAGGTCTCTCAGCACTGTGTTTTTAAAGATAATGTCATTAACGGTAGTCAATTGATTTTTTAACACCCCATATTCATTTAATAGACTTCTTAATTTCATGGTGTATTCCCATTTTTGTTGATCCAAATCAAGTTGTACCATATTTGTTTTTATCTTATTTTCTTGAAGTTGTGCTTTAGCGGACCGAGTAAACAGCGGATATTTAAATGAAAATCCAAGTTTGAAATTATCGTTTAATTCAAAATTTTCTGCACGCAATGGAAAATCAGCATCTCGCCTTAAAAGACTAGCCTTTATATCAAATTTAGGTAGTAAATATTGTTTTTTGAGTTTGCGGTCAATTTGTAGTGCACTCAATTTAAAATCATACAATTGCAATGAAGGGTTGCCTTTGATTGAAACATCGGCTAACATCAATTCATTGGCGTTGATGAGAAATTGGAAAGCGATAGTGTCCGGTATGTATTTCTCATCAATTATATAAGCTATATTGCCTTTGCTCCATAAGTAGTTAGATAAATTTAAAGTTTGGTTGACCAATTCCATTTTTGCTTCCTGAGACTGTAATTTAAAATTGTCCAGTTGCACTGCTGCTTCAATGGTATCAGCGATTGATCTTTCACCATTCTCATTAAGACTCTTCATTAATTCAAGTCTTTGCTTTGCATTTTCAGTAATTTTTACAAGGATTTCAGCTTGCGAAAATGCAGCTGCCCACTCCCAATAAGCAATATGGGCATTTAGCAATAAATCATTTATCATTACTAGTTTGGCAGCCTTTGATTGTGATACAAATAACTTTGCCTGAGCCAATGCGGCCCTTCTTTGATCCATAAGAAAACCACTCAGCAAAGGTACTTCAATGCCTAAATATGTTACTCCGCCATTTGTAAACTCAGGATTTATAAAACTGCCATTGGCTTTATCGTGGCCGGCTTTTATAGATATCGGCGATTGGGTTGCCAGTTCAACACCATACTTTTGATAGTTATAATATGTACTTTGATTGATGTCTTTTCTATCGCTCTCTATATTTATTTGCGGATCAAATTGTGCCTTTGCTGCAAGTCTTTGCGCATAGGACTGATCAACAATAAGGTTTGATTTACTTATTACCGGGTGATAAAGTTTTACTTGTTTTATATATTCATCTATGGTCAATACTTCTTTATTTTGCGCAACCAAAATTATTTGACTGGCAAAAAGAACCATTATAATCTTTATTGCACTAAAGTAAGAGTTGCATTTGTTATATGGAGTAGTCATCACTTTTGTTTTTTAGGATCCAAAGAATGGGATGGGTCTTTGGCATAATATTCCGGTGGGAAACCATTGAGATTTCTCCATAATTCATAAAATAACCTTACATTTTTCAAGAGTGCTATGCCTTGGGCGCCACTGCCTATCCTAAGGTATTGAGGCCAGGGTCTATAGCTAAGGTCTTCTGTGATCAACAATCTGAATTTGCCGTTTTGACTTATAGCGCTCTCAATAGAGTTTACTTTTCCTCTGAATGTACCATAGCTTTGTCGAGGCCAACCGCTAAACATAATGGCAGGAAAGCCATCAAAAACAAACATTATCTCTTGGCCATTAGAGATAAGTGGTAAGTCTACCGGGTCAATAAACATTTCTACAGCCTTAATACTTTGGGTTGGAATGATTTCTGCCATAAAATCGCCTTCCTTTATTATTTCACCAATGCCTGATTTCATTAGGTTGCCTATCTGTCCCTGCTGTGGTGCTAAAATAAAATAGAATTTATTTCTTGCATCATAATTTGCATATAAGTTTTTTAGTTTGGCAACTTCAGAAACAGTCGATGAAGCATTAGAAAGAGAGGAAAATCGCTCGCCTTCAATCTTTGAAGTTTTTTCCAGAAAGTCCTGCAGTAAGGTATTTTTTTCTATTTCAAGATTCAAAATTTCTTGCCTTGCTTGTAAGATTTTATTTTCAATATTGGCTTGTTTGGCATTGTTGTTTTGAAAGTTTGATGTTCTTTTTTCAAACTCTGTTTGAGAAATCACTCCTTTGTCAAGCATCAATTTTGCAGCATCAATCTGCCTGCGATAAATTTTTTGCTCAATAGTGTTGGCAACCAAATCGGCACTGTCACTTTTTATTTTGAGTGTTTGTTGATTTATCTTATTGGAGATTGAGGCCATTTTGAGGGTCATTAAATTATTTAAGGCTTTGATCTGAGAATCCGAAGTCGAAGCTTTTTTTCTATAATTTATAATGGCATCATCTTTTGCCACAATTTGTTCATTTGTCCTGCTGAGCAAAGCTGTATCAAGATAGTCAACCTTTACTTCACTAAGCATAAGTAATGTATCTCCTTTCTGCACAAAATCGCCTTCTTTGACAAACCATTTTGTAACCCTACCCGCAATGATGCTATTTACTTCCTGGGGTCTGTCTTTCTGGTACAATGTGGTTACAGTGCCCTTGCCTTTAATGTTTTGGGTCCATGGTAAAAATAGACAAGCCACCATAACTAAAAGAATGCCATTGAGCCACCTTGTCAGAGAATTTTTTTTATTTATTTGGTAAATCTTCTTAATGGATTGAAGACGATCATCCAAAAGATAACTTTCGATATTATTTTTAATATGTTGACTCATGGTTTAGAAACTAGTTGATATTAATGTTTTTATCGTAGAATTGATTTATTGTTTGTGCATTGTTAATAACAATGACAGTGGCTTTAATATCAGCTTTTATAAAGTTGACCAGAGAAATAATTTCTTCTTCCTTCATATAAATAAATGGATCTTCCAGTAAAAGTAAATTTGTGTTATTGTATAAAGCCCTTGCGAGTAAAATTTTATGAATATCGGAAGGATGAAGTCTTTTAAATTGTGGA
This sequence comes from Saprospiraceae bacterium, assembly GCA_043755305.1. GTDB lineage: Bacteria > Bacteroidota > Bacteroidia > Chitinophagales > Saprospiraceae > JADKBO01. The sequence continues at coordinate 1,040 of JAYUTD010000009.1, read as the reverse complement.
TCAATACTCAGGTCAAAGCCTTCATGGTGAGATTGCACAAGATTTGTTAAACCGGTTAAATGAACAATTTTCATAAGATATTCAATGTCCTTGATGGATTTTTTATAAGTAATGTTTTCAAGAAGAGAGGCTTTGAAAATATTGCTTTGTTGAAAGAGTACGCCAATACAGTCTCTTAAACTGGTTAGATCATAATTACTTATAGGAATATCATCGATAAGAATTTGGCCGTCGTAATTGTTGTATGCTCCTGAAAGCAAATTAAAAATGGATGATTTTCCGGCACTTCTTTTTCCTGTGATTTGAATCCACTCACCTTTATTAACTGATAAGTTAAAATCTTTTAATACATTAAACTCATTGGAATACGAAAAGTTAACCTTTTGAAAATCTATTTTCATTGCTGAATTGGTTGATTTGTATATTACTGTTCCATTTTGTTCTCTGTCCGCAAAGGTTACTTTGTCTAACTTTTGAATTGCAGTAAGCGCATCGTAAAGTATGTCAAAATTTCCAACAAATTTTTCAACAGAATTGATAATTGCAATTATCACAATATCGGCTGCAATAAATTGGCCAATATTTATTTGTTGAGTAATCAATAAGTTGACCCCAAGTATTAACATGCTTGCTGTAATAATGATTTTGAAAAAGATAATGCTCCAATATTGAATTTTTAAAATTCTGAAATGTGCCGTCTTACTTTGCAAGTATAATGACAAAATACTATCTGTCTTTGCTATGTGGTAGTTGGTCGATTTATTGAATTTAAAGGATTTTATGTTGAAAGCAACTTCTTCAAGCCATGCTCCAATTTGGTATTTATAATCGCTGGTTGAAAGTGCTGTAGCAAGACCTCTAGCTGATGTACCCAATATTATTAAAAATACGAGTCCTAATAATAGAAGGCCAAAACCTATAAAAAAAGGATGGTAAAAGGACAAAAGGACGGTACCAATTATAATTTGCACGATAGCAGCTGGCACATCAAGGAGTAATTTGTATATGCTTTTCTGTAGCGTAGAAACATCAAAAAATCT
>JAYUTD010000008.1:0-6393 GCA_043755305.1 Saprospiraceae bacterium | reverse complement strand
CAAGTATTGCAATTAAATTTCCACTGCTTTTTTGCAAAGCAAAGTTATATGTCTCTTCTAGTCTGTAAAGTCCAATATTGCTTTGATTAAAATACTTGATCCTGCTTTCTTTTTGGGCGTATTCCAAGGCAACTTTTCCCGTATTATCTGTGCTGCCATCATCAATAATGATGACTTCCCAATAAGGATAAGTCTGATTTATTACACTATCCAAAGCTTGTCCTAAATAAGCCTCATGGTTGTAAGTAGGAGTCAATATACTGATTAAAGGTTTATTCATTTCTGGTTTAACTTCTTTCTATGTTTGCTCATTAATTGTGTACGTTATAAGATTTTTCCTGCAATGCTTTCCATTGTACAATAATATTGATTTAATTCTGAAAATATAGTTTCGACTATACTATTCAGGAATGAAATTAAAAATTATCTAAAATTTCTTTTATGTTTTTCTTTCTTTGCTCCAATGAAAAATAGCTCTCTATGTTGTCTCTGGCGATCATTCCAAAACTTGCCAAATTCTCACTTTCCTGGGCTTCTTTCACTAAATGCGACAACTCGAGAGGATTGGCTTTTTTTAAAACGAAACCAGCTTTCCCGGCGATCTCAGGTAACATATTTACATTGGACACTATTGGAACACAATTGCAGAGCATAGCCTCACATAACGCAACTCCAAATCCTTCATAATTGGACAATTGCAAATAAAAAGTGCATTTACTGTAGTGGGTTCGAAGTTCCTGAGGTGTTAACCTTCCTAAAAAAAAGATATTTGATGGTAAATTTGTTAGCCCTTCACCTATTGCCCCACCAATATAGAATTCATCTGAAGGTGATAATTTAGCCAATTCAATTATCAGTGGCAAACCTTTTCTTTCACCCTGAGTATCACTGGTCAATACTGTTATAAATTTATTTAAATTTCTTTGCACTGTATCCTCCTTAATCCAAAACTTAGTATCTATTCCATTGTGGACTACTTTGTATTTAAAATTATTTTTAGGGAAATGGAAATCAAGGCCATACTTAAAAGATTTATCAGTGCTATATGTATCTTCAAAAAAAATTAAACTCTTACTGACAGGGAGCAATAATGTAGCATATTTAAATGAAATATAGCAGGCTTTTTTCATCAACGGGCTTCCAAGGCTACCATAATTAAGGTGAGGAATATATACTGACTCAGTACCATTTAAAACTATAAATACTTTTATTTTATAGATTTTCCCAAGTATAGCAGCTATCATAGACCAATACCCAGCAAATGATATAAATATAATATCTATTTTATTTCTATTCCGAAATATTTTTAATGCCAAACCAAGCGAACTTTTTACTGCATTTGATATGCCTTTCCAATTATTTATGCAAACTTCAACCTCACAGAATTCAGAAAGTATCTTTATATCCTGATCTATAAAAGTTGCTTTCATCGGCGCAATAAACAACACATTTTTTTTCAAGATACTGTTTTCTTTTTACCCTGCCATACAAATGTATCAAATAATGTAGCAAGCAATAATAGTATCACGCCCAATGAGCAAAGCAAACTGATCCATTCGCCTTTTAAAAAAGTTTGCGGGGCAAATTCAAATACGATCTTATGCTGGCCTGCAGGTACTTTCATTGCACGCAAAATATAATTGGCCCTGATAATCTCTGCTGGTTTGCCATCAATGGTAGCAGTCCATCCTTTGTTTGGACCATACCAAACTTCTGAAAATACGGCCAATTGATCACTGCTTGAATTGGTTGAATATTCTAACTTATTAGGAGCGTAGCTATCCATTTTTATGTCTCCATTTTTTGATGGTTGGAAACTTCCTATTGTGCTTGCAAATTCTTCGTGTACAATGGCTTTATTATTGTCAATATTTTCAAGAGAATCAATCTCGGCATTTGCATTTTTTACCATAATTATAGTATCCACAAACCAGGCATTTCCGAATTTACTATTGTTTACCTGAACTACCGGTGGCGATTGGGCATCCTTGCCTCCGGGTACAATGAAATATTTTGTATTAAGCATATTTAATACGTTTTGATTGCCCCTGCTAATGTGCCTTTCTATAACGTCCTGGTATCTTTGCAGTTTGGCTGGATGATAACCGCCAATGGTTTTGTGAAAATAAGAGGAGGAGGCAGAATTAAAGGTATTGATTGTTGCATCATAAACCCGATAATCCGATTCTTTGTCTTGAAGTATCTGATTGTCAACTTCTCTGGGAGTAAAATTATTGTTGTATACTTTTGGAGAAACAAAGTCTTTGGAATCAAGGTATCTCTTGCCTATAGAAAATAAGTCTAACAGTGTTAAGAGTCCTACTCCAACCATAACAACATTTTTACTTATTTTAGATTTTGTGAAAAAATAAAGCAACAAGGCAATGATGCTGCTGAACACTATGCAGATAAGTACAGAGTGATTGTACATGTCCATTCTTTGCTCTATCAATACATCAAGTATATTTGCATAATTCTTGTCTGCTTCTTCATTTTGAAAAGAAAAAATTGAACTTCCTAACACATATAGCAATGCCAGCGAACCTAGAAAAATAATGGAACACCATGTGATTTTCTTAGTTAGGGCAATCTTATCCACATCACTGGTTTTAAATATTTCATCAAGACCAAAGATGGCACCCATCGATACAAATAAAACGGTAACAGAAAGAGCTGAACTTGGCGCCCTGAATTTATTGTAATAAGGAAGATAATTAAACAAGAATTCATTGAGCAATGGGAAATGCTTTCCCATAGATATTAAAATCGATAATACAACTCCAGCTAAGAGGTACCATTTTAGCTTGTTTTTAGAAACAAAAAGATAGGTGAAAAACAAAAAGAATGCAACTATTCCAAAATACGCTGGGCCAGAAGTGCCGGGTAATCCACCCCAATAGGTAGGTGCTTGAAACTCTTTTTTACTTCCAATTTTCTGGGCTAAAATCGAATTTTTATCCAGCCATTCGCCTGATCCTCCGCCTGCTGCCAATGGTATAATACTGGCTAAAACATCTACTCCGGTATTGCTCCATGCCATAGCATAGTCATATTCTAGCCCACCTTTCAATGATTTTGATGGCTTATTGGCTTGACTTTCTGCTGCCAATATTGGTTTGCCACGCATAGAATCTTCCTGGTATTCCAGCGTTGTCATTATTCTGGAAGCTGATGTCCCCAATGCAATAGCAAGACAAGCTACAAAAATGCCGGATGATTTTAACAGGTGTAGCCACTCTTTATTTATAACAATGTCTATGATGTATCCCAATGCAATAATAGCTAACATCAATCCCAGGTAATATGTCATTTGAGGGTGATTATTGTATAAATTAAGTGACATACCTAATGCAAATAAAGTGCCTCCCAATAAATATTTTTTCCTGAATACCAACATCATACCAGCTACTATGTAAGGAGAGGAAAAGATGGTCATCACCTTTGAATTATGGCCTGCTTCAAAAAGAATAAAATTATTGGTGGCAAATCCAAACATAATAGCACCAATAAGTGAAAGCCATGGACTAATACCTAATAAAGTGAGCAGTATGAAAAAGCCAATCATCCCGGCAACAAAGTAACCAATAGGTCTGCTAATACCCAATGATAATGAAGATTGTAACCAGGATACTTTATTGGATGGAGTACAACCCACTATTTGATAAGTAGGCATTCCTCCAAACATAGAATTTGTCCAAAAAGTTGGTTTTCCCATCTTTTGATTATAGTCGTTCACCTCTTTTGACATACCCAGTCCCTGAACGGTATCACTTTGTTCTGTCATCTTGCCGCTTAATTGCGGTAAGAAGTACACACAATTGATCCCTATAATTGCTACAATTGCTACAATAAAAGGAAGTGCAGCTTTTAAATTAAAATTCATAATTTACAATTTATATACAAAAGTACTATTATTTTTCTTTATATGTAATATTTTATAATATATTAGTTAAGGCCTTTATTAACTGTATTATGCCTATTTCAACACTATGGATCTGCGATCCTGAAATAGAAATACTCAAACCAAACTCCACCATCGTTGTCAAAAATGATTTGAGGAAAACATGGTTGATATATCCTTAAAGTACACTACATTTGTCCAAATTTAGTTCTTCCCTCATGACAAATGTTTTGCTTATTTCTTATTATTGGCCGCCTGCAGGCGGTGGCGGAGTCCAAAGATGGCTTAAGATGAGTAAGTATTTTTACGACTTAGGAATACAATTGCATGTATACACCCCTTCTGAGAGTGAATTTCCAGGTTACGATGAAAGCTTACTCAAAGAAGTGCATCCCTCTATAAAATTAATAACTCAGCCTATTTGGGAGCCTTATAAACTATTTAAATGGTTTACCCGTAAAAAAGATAAAAACATATACAACGCATTTATTAGCGATGGAAAACGAAGTCTCTCCGAAAAAATATCCATCTTTATACGAGGCAACCTTTTCATCCCTGATGCTAAGTGTTTTTGGATTAGGCCATCTGTAAAATTTCTTAATAAGTACTTACTGGATAAAAAAATTGATACTATCATTTCTACCGGACCTCCCCACTCCATGCATCTCATTGCACTCGGTTTGAAATCAAAACACAAAGATGTGAAGTGGTTAGCTGATTTTAGAGACCCCTGGACTATGATTGATTTTTATGATAAACTCAAGCTTACTTTTTTAGCAGATAAATGGCACCGTGTATTAGAACGAAATGTTTTGAAAACTGCGGATCGAATAGTAACTGTAACGCCATCCTTTGCAATGGACTTAAAGTCAATAGCAAAAAGAGAAATAGATGTCATTTACAATGGCTACGATCCCGAAGATTTCGAAAAACCGCTTGATGCTAAAATGACCAGTGCTTTTCAATTGACTCATATAGGCTCAATGAACAGCGATAGAAATCTTTTATTGCTTTGGCAAGCACTAGCCAATATTAAAGAGAAATTAGGCGAGGCATTTAGCAATGCCCTTTCCATTTTATTGATAGGCAGTGTTGATGCAACCATACTTACAGCCATTGACCAAAATGGACTTACAAGCCATCTTAACCATATAGACAAATTAAACCATGATGAAGCCATCGTTAAAATGCGCACTAGTCAAATCCTGCTTTTGCCTATAAACAATATTCCCCGGCAAAATGGAATAATCCCAGGAAAAATGTATGAATATATGGGATCAGGAAGGCCTATTATTGGGTTTGGCCTCAAGGAAAGCGATGCCGCTCTTATTTTGTCAGAAACAGGAGCAGGAAAATTATTTACGTATGATGATGTTAGCGGACTTCAAGCTTATCTCGAAAATCTTTATCAAACTTTTTTACAAAGTGAAATAAAAGTGGCTTCCGGCAACTTTAGAAAATTTGGCCGGGATATTATGGCAGCTAAGTATTGCGAATTGATCCATGAAGAACTATCCAAATGATTTTAACAGCTAAAGGGATATAATTAAAACCTGTAAAAAAGGAGTATAAAATCATCCCTGCTTGTTAACTTTCATTTCACAAGCTAGGCCGCCCTACTTAATAAGCTTCTATAATGTTACTTTTCTATAGTAAAATTGAAAAAACATATGTATTTTTAATTTCATGTAATTTATACCTTTTTTACGTTATATTTGGCATGCTTTTTGTGTTTGTGTTTTATATAATAATTGATTTACTATCTTAATCAGAAAAAGAGATTTTACAGCATATAATCTTTTTCTTAAGGAAAATTTATCAGTTCCCAGCCTTTGTTTAGTAAATAAAAAGTTAAATATGAGCACAATTATATATATTTATCTTATAATTCGAAATAATTATAATAATTTTGCAGGAATTTTCGTACTTGAGTTGTCTTAAAGATATATTACATTAAAATAAACTATAAAATGAAGAAATCATTCAAAAATTTAGCACTTGCCATTTTTACATTATCATGCATTTTGTTTTTGAGTTCATGCAATAGAGGAGGATATGGTTGTCCATATGAATTAAAAGTTCCTACCTCGTTGTTTTCTATTGTAAAATAAATAATGGATTGGATAAAATTAACTGACGAAAGTCAAGTTGAAGAGATCATTTCGACTTCTTTTGCTCAGCCAGTTGTGGTTTTTAAGCACAGCACTTCATGTAGTATTAGCCATATGGCAAAACTCAGAATAGAATCCACTTGGGATTTAAATTTACAATGCTACTTTCTGGATTTACTCGCACATCGCCCTTTATCTAAATACATAGCAGAAAAATTTTATGTGTACCATGAGTCACCACAAATATTGCTTATTGATAAAGGTGAATGTATCTACGACGCATCTCATTTTGACATAACAGTAGATGAACTAAAAGAAGCTATTGAATTCCAAGAACATTGAAATTTCCTTAAATATTAAAATAAAGAAAGAAAAGTTGTG
>JAYUTD010000007.1:0-2557 GCA_043755305.1 Saprospiraceae bacterium | reverse complement strand
GATTGCGACTGGATTGTAGAAGTGGTAGTAGAGCGTGCCGACATAAAGCAAGCTTTGTATGCAAAGGTAGAGCAGCACCGTAAGTCAGGCACACTGGTTACTTCCAATACCTCGGGAATACCTATTTCAACTCTGGCTGAAGGCCGCAGTGAAGATTTCAAATCCCACTTTTGTGGCACCCACTTCTTCAATCCGGTGAGGTATATGGCTTTGCTCGAGATCATACCACATGCTAGCACAGATACAACTGTGGTAGATTTTTTCATGCACTATGGCGCTGATTTTTTGGGCAAGAAGACTGTTCTCTGTAAAGATACTCCGGCATTCATTGGCAATAGAATAGGCTTCTTCAGCGGCAATAAAATCAACGAACTTACCGATAAGTACAAGCTCAAAATCTCGGATGTAGATAGACTCACCGGCGATATGATTGCTTGGCCCTCCACCGGAAGTTACCGATTGCTGGACCTCGTAGGCCTCGATACTTCCGTCAAAGTTACAAAAGGTGTAATTGCCACATGTCCCTCAGACGAGTACGTAAAACACCTGGCTCAGCTTCCTACACCTAAACACACCCAATGGCTTTTGGACAACAACTTTCTGGGCAATAAGTCAGGACAGGGTTACTATAAAAAAACCAATGAAAAAGACGAAACAGGAAAGACTATTGTGCTTGAATTAGATTTAGAAAAACTCGAATATGTTGCATCTTTAAAGCCAATATTAGAGTCTTTGAAACTGGGTAAAAAAATAGAAATTATTGACAAAAGGCTCAAAGAGGTGATTGCTTTGGGAGATGACGGCGGTAAATTTTTAGAAGAATATTTTGCCGGATTGTTTGCTTATGCTTCCAATCGAATCCCGGAGATTTCAGACAATATTTATAGTATAGATGATGCCATGAAATCCGGCTATGCATGGGGTTATGGGCCATTTGATTATTGGGATATGTTTGGCTTATCAGAAGGTATAGCTATGGCTGAGAAACATGGCAATGCAGTACCTTCATGGGTAAAAAATATGGTAAGTGCCGGCCACAATAAATTCTATTCCGTTATTGATGGCAAAAAACACTTTTACGATGTAGTTTCATCAAGTTATAAACCACTACCAAATGCAGGAAAGGTCATTCATTTGGACAACATCAGAAGCCAAACTCCAGTATATAAAAATTCTGAATGCATAGTCCATGATATAGGTGATGGCGTGATGTGTCTTGAATTTATAAGCAAGGCCAACGCCATAGGTGAAGGGATCGGCCAGGGAGTAGTTGAAGCACTGAACATTGCCCAAAATGGAGATTGGAAAGGCATAGTCATTGGCAATAATGCAAAGAACTTTACCGTAGGTGCAAACCTAATGGCTGTAGGAATGGAGGCCATGCAGAAAAATTTTGACAAGCTTACCGAAATGGTCCATGGATTTCAGCAGGTCAATATGATGATGCGTTATGCCAAAGTACCTGTAGTCGTTGCTACACAGGGTTACTGCTTTGGTGGCGGCACAGAGATGCTGATGCATACAGATGGCGCAGTATGTGCCGCTGAAACTTATATGGGTTTGGTAGAAGTAGGCGTCGGACTTATCCCTGGCGGTGGAGGTACAAAAGAATTTGCACTAAGAGCCTCAGATTCTTTCTTTGAGGGCGATACTCAAATACCTACTTTGATAGATAAACTAAAAGTAATAGCAACTGCATCTGTTGCTACTTCAGCCCACGAGGGATTTAAGTACGGTTATTTACTGGACTATAGAGATGAAGTTTGCCTCAGTACAGAGATGGCATTGAGCAAAGCAAAAGCAAAAGTGCTGGCTTTAGCAGAGGCCTATACCCCACCTACTCCAAAACAGGTGACGGTCATGGGCAGAAATGGATTGGGCACACTATATACTGCAATCAATGAATTTTATTTGGGCAAATACATGAGTGAATACGATGTAGAAATCAGCAGAAAAGTTGCCTATGTACTGTGTGGAGGAGACCTTACTAGTCAACAAAAAGTGAGCGAACAATATCTATTGGATATAGAGCGTGAAGCATTTTTACAGTTATTGGGAAATCAAAAAACATTGGATCGAATTCAATATATGTTGATGAACAATAAGCCGTTGAGGAACTAGGTTATTGGTTATTGGTAATAGTTATTGGCTATTGATGGTTATAATTTTGGAAAATGGAAGAAACTAAAAATTCGATAAAGTCATTTCAAGATTTAGAGGCATGGAAAGCATGCAGAATTGTTCTTAGAATAATAAGAACAGAAATAATTCCAAAAATTCCTGTAAATGATTTTGATATGAAAGACAATATTAATAGAGCAGCAAGGTCAACGACCAGGAATTTGGCAGAAGGATATGGACGATATACTTTTAAAGACAATGCACATTTTGTAAAGATAACAAGAGGAAGTTTACATGAGATTGAAGATGATTTAATAACAATATTCGAAGATGGATATATTGACAAAAATACTTTCGAAAATATAACTTCACATTTGACTACTGCCATAAGAATTGTAAATGGTTATTTAAGATACCTAAATTCACAGAATATTAA
>JAYUTD010000006.1:0-2558 GCA_043755305.1 Saprospiraceae bacterium | reverse complement strand
TTACTTTTATAGATAAATATGGTACATATTACACTGTCGAAGGTGGTGGCCAAAAATACCAGGAATTCACAATCACAGGAAAGAATGCTGTTTGTCTTGCATCGACAGAAAGCTATACAGTACCCGCTTATGTCAATGGATACAAAGTTGCCGTAGTAGGTGGTAGTATTGTGCAAAGCAATGCTGATAGTAGCAAAGTATTTGTAACCTGGACATCAACACCAGGGCGGTATACCATATCATTTACAAGAAAAGGAGCATTTGATTGTTACAATCAAGCCAAAAAAGAGGTAGCTGTGGGATCTTCGTCAACACCGATGGCATGTAAATCCAATCTTCAAATATCTCTTGATTATGATTGTGACCTGGAAGTGACACCACAACTTCTATCTGCTAATCCCATCTCCAATACGGATGCTTTTTCAGTAGTGCTTATGAAAGACAATAATGTTTTACCTAGCAATGTACTGAACTACGACCACATAAGCAAATCTATCACTGCAAAATTAATACAAGGTTGCAGTCAGAATTCATGTTGGACAACATTGAAGGTTGAGGACAAATCGCCACCAAAAATACTTTGCAGAGATACAATTGTGGTAAACTGTTTTACAAATACTTACCCGAGACCGATATCAGTGGACAATTGTGATTTTATTGTTAAAACAGCATTGATAGATTCATCGATAATCAATGCAGCTTGCAACGATATCTACGCAGCTTTTATTAATACTAAGTATACTGCAAAAGACTTAGCTGGCAATGTATCAAAAGTCTGTCGCCAAGTAGTAGCATTGAAAAGAGTGCCTTTGGATTCAATTCTATTTCCAAAAGATTTCACTTACAACGATGCACTTTCTTGTACAGGATTTAAAAAAGATGCCTATGGAATGCCTAGCCCCGATATTACTGGCTATCCAAATTACAATTGCATGAATATCTATTTGAATTATGCACAGATTTGTAATGTTTATGCCTCTTATTCGGATATAAAAATTGGGCATATAGGGTGTACTGAAAAAATAATGCGTAAGTGGACATTAGTAGAATGGCGGTGTGATACAAGTTATATCATTTCGAGAAATCAATTGATTCATATTACAGATGATGTGGCTCCGACCATTAAATGTCCCAAGCCAAAAACGGTCACTACTGACAATCAAAATTGCACAGCGAATGTCAACTTTGATCCAATCTTAGAGGTAAAAGATCAATGCTCTACTAGTTTTACTTATTCAGTGACCTACGATAGTGGCGGTACTTCTGTCAATGGAGGAAATGCAATATTAAATGGGGGCAGCTATACGCTGCTCTATACGGTAAGTGATCAATGTGGCAATTCGACGACATGTACTACGTCACTTACTGTATTGGATCTTTCTGCACCAATTGTAGTGTGCAAGAAAAATGTAACAGTAGGCATTACCAGCCTTGGATCAGGGCATATTTTCCCTTCAGCCATTGACAATGGTAGCTATGATTTTTGCGGACTGGACTCCTTGAAAATAAGAAGACTTGATGATACTTTGGGCTTTAGTGAAAGCGTATGGTTTGATTGCAATGATGTTTCGAAAGAAATAATGGTTGAGCTTAAAGTATGGAATAAAGCAGGCTTACCAAATAGTTGCATGGTCAATGTATTGGTTCAGGATAAGACAGCCCCTACCATTGTTTGCCCACCTGACCTCACAGTTTCTTGTGAAACGATTTACGACGTTAAAAATTTAAAATTTTATGGGCAGGCTATTGGGCAAGATGCTTGTGAATATACAATAAAAGAAAAGGTTATTGAAAAAATCAATCAGTGCAGGGTAGGTAGTTTGGAAAGAGTGTTCACTATATATGATAGGCAAGACAGTGCTAAGTGTTCCTCTTTCATATATTTCACAAAAACAAACAATGCATTTGATATAAAATGGCCAAAAGACTATGCCGTGAAGGATTCTTGCTCTTTGTTAAATCTCATGCCAGAAAAATTGCCGGTTGGCTTCAATAAGCCTATCATTGAAGCAGAAGGATTTTGTGATCTATTCGGTACAAATTATAGTGACGAATATTTTACTATTGAAGATGGCAATGGATCTTGTTTTAAAATTATCAGAACCTGGACCGTACTTGATTATTGCAGGATGGGCGAGCTTGGTTATGAACCATCTGTATACCAACAGATTATTAAAGTGTCAAATACAATTGATCCTTTAATGACATTGGATGTTGCTAGTGAAGCATGCACACTTGATACGGATTGTGACAATGGAAAAATAAAACTAAAGGCAAGTGCTACGGATGATTGCACTCCGGCAGATAAATTAGAATGGACTTACCAAATTGATTTTAATTACAACGGTACATTTAAAGCGGACAGCATCAAATATGGCAAAGGAAGCAATGTTGATGCAACCAATAATTATCCGGTAGGTAAGCATCAAATAATATTTTCAGTAGAAGATAAATGTGGAAATGTAGTAAGTAGGGTACATAATTTTGAGATTAAAAATTGCAAGGCGCCTTCTCCGGTTTGTATAAGCAATTTTAGTATAACTTTGAATCAAATGACT
>JAYUTD010000005.1:0-2562 GCA_043755305.1 Saprospiraceae bacterium | reverse complement strand
ATACAATTGACCAATATCAATGGCCAGTTACTATTCGATCAAAACATATCTATATTAAATAATTCAATAAGTATTGCTTTAGATCATTATAGTCCTGGGATTTACTTCATCAAAGTGGTTTCTAATCAATCTCAAGTAGTAAAGAAAGTGGTGATTGAATAATATCAAGGATTACAGCTTTTATAATGAAAGAACTTTGTCTTTGACTTATGTTTTAACATTATTTCAATAATGGTGTCAATCATTTATGTTGTCCGAAAGTCAAACTGATATATATTTTACTTATTTATTAAACAAACTATGTAATCTGTTTAGTGAATTATATTATTATTTAAAGGGTTCATAATAAAATACATGTGCATTAAGCAAACTTACCCACTTGTCACAAACTTTAATTGTATTTGACAGTAATACTGAAATAAAAAAGAGTTACTCTGAAGTAGAATAACTCTTTTAAATTAGTGCCTGGCTCTGTTATTTTTTGTCTTGCTTGCCAAATACTTTCTTCAATAAATCGGAAGTGCGTAAGCTTATATCTTTTCGGATACCTACTTCCTCTTTTGCTATCATGGTGAACAGACCTTTCAATGCTTGTTCAGCAACATAGTCATCCAATTTTGGATTCGTTTTTTTGACAAAAGGGATTTTATTATAGGCTGTGACTGCAGTTTGCCAATAATCAGCTGCATGGACTTCATTCAATGCATCCAGTACGATAGGTTGGAATTCTTGATAAAGGGGTGAGTAAGTATGTTCTCTCAAATAACCTGTAGCCGAAGTATCAGCGCCCATAAGTAAATTGGTGGCATCTTTAAAAGTCATCTCTTTGATGGCTTTGACGAAGATAGGCTTTGCTTTTTGTGCAGCTAATTCTGCAGCCCGATTGACCCGGAGGGTAAGATTTGCTTCAAGGTCATTAAAGCCTGGCACCACTTTGAGTTTGTTGATGACATTAGTTGCTTCGACGGGTAAGAGTATTTTATATGGGCTTTTATAATACCCATCGAGTTGACTCAAGAGATCAGATCCCTTGCCTATACCATTATTCAATGCTTCTTTCAAGCCATTGGCGATTTCTTCTACTGACAGGCTAGTTCCTATTCCAGGTATTTTGAGGTTTTGCAATTCGGCACATGAAGCCATACTAAGGGCTATAATAAAGGGTAATAATTTTTTCATTCGTATTATATTTAATTTTATCAACGCTATTGTTACTGATTTAGTTAGTTATGAAAACATTAAAAAGCCAAATGAAATTATTTCTTGGCCTGAAATTCGCAGCCGGCATTCATTCATAAAAATGAAATAAAAAGAAAAGGGGCAGATCGCCCCCATTCTTGGTTTAATAAAAAATGGAATTTTAGAGGTTCGATTTCAATATCTTCTCACCTTATTTCATCGATCTAGGTGGGCACTTTTGAATGCATATATTAGTAAAATGATTGAATGCACATTAAAAATTCAATCCTATGTCATCGAGGTATATAGTATAATCACCTGGTGAATTGCTATATTCTTTGATGTATATAGCTGTCAGTTTAGCGGGATTTCCAAGATCAGATATCTTAACTGTAAAATCTGTCCATTTACCTTCTACTACTGTCACTGTCATGCCGTCATTTTCATTGATACCAATGTTTACTTTTCTTCCACTAGATCCAGTTCCACCATAGATAGACACTTTTAATTTTGAATATCCGGTCAGACTGATACTTGCTCCACCAAGTTGAAAAGGAACACCCCAATTGCCTACATAATTTACTTTTACAGATTTACTACCTCTTTTCACGGGAAACGTATTATCCACATCTTTGGTGCCACCCCATCCGCCACCTACCCAACCATTCCAGTTTGGGTTCATACCGTCTTCGTAGATTGGGAAATTAAGTCCTTCGACCACTACAGTAGAGGTAAGTTCTTGTGCAGATTGTGAAGTGACTGTTGAGTTCAACACTGCAAATGTCAGCTTACCAGATATCGTGCCCGCAGGTACTTTCACTACTATCTGAGTAGGTAATTTGCTTATAAATGTAGTGACTACTCCAGAAGCACCCACAAAAGATATACCTGTGACTAAATCCAAATTGGTACCAGTAACCGTCAAGTCCTCTCCTGGTGAGATAGGATTCGGAGTGAGTCCTGTAGTTGTTGGTAAAGCAACATCAAGTTCGATAGCAGAGATCGTGGACACTCCAGATGCCGCAATAAAAGTCAATGCACCTTTGCGTGTAGCAGAAGGTACTTTAACGGTGACTTGGGTAAGTGATTGACTCACAAAACTTGTTACTGCAGCGGTGACACCTGGAAAGAGTATTTGTTTTACCAAATCCATATTAGTACCTGTAATGACTAGATCGGTTTGATGCTTCACAGGATTAGGTGCAAAGCTTATGCCTTTAGGTAAGACTACATTTAATATAGAATCTGATTCTATCGAGTTTGCAACAGTACCTCCATATGAAAGAACTAATTTACCAGTCTGAGCATCATCAGGTACTTTTACCCGAGACAAATCAGTGACGGCTTTTGTGAGTCAAGCGATCGATAAACTGGTAGTAAAAG
>JAYUTD010000004.1:0-6415 GCA_043755305.1 Saprospiraceae bacterium | reverse complement strand
TATGGCAATCATGCTGGCAATAAATTTAGGACATGAAATCATACCGTTTTTTTTGTGTTACAATGTATTAGGTTTAATTATAATTGGACTAAGAAAATGGAAAATAAGTTAGAAAATTTAGGGTTAAATATTTCGATATATATTTCTTATTTTAAAATCAACAAAGGCCTTTATTTTACACAAGTATAATATTTTTAACTTTCAAATTGGAAAAGAGCACTTCCCGGGCCCTTCTGCATTTTCGCATCTTTATCTTGGTATTTACTTTACACATAACAATAAATCGCCTCTTTTGCTGTCAAATCAGTAAATGGGTCTATTCCTGCCTTTTATTAAATGAATTATATAAAATTTCATACATTCTAACAATAATGGATATGATTCCCTTTTTATTTATATTTCTAAAAATCTATCGCTTCCCAGTTCACCTTTATTTCATAAACCGCAATTTTATATTTTATGCTGTCAGTAATGAAATACCAAATTACTTTTTCTTATTGCGAATATCTACCTATACCACAATCACCCTGTCACAAAAGCCTGCAATCAATTCCTGATCATGACTAATAAATAAATATGCCATGGTGGAAGTCGCATGCAATTCATCCAGTAAATCCAGAATCTGCTTTTTAGTTATGCTATCTAATGCAGTGATTGCTTCGTCTAAGATCAGCAACAAAGGTTCAAATACCAATGCCCTGGCTATGGCTACTCTTTGCAATTGACCACCTGATAATTGATGAGGGTAGAGAGGTAGTATGGATTCGGAGAGGTCTACTCTTTGTAGTAAAGTATTGAGTTTGATTGGTGCATTATCACACAAAGACAACGCTTCTTGCAGAGACTGACCCATAGTCATTTTAGGGTTAAAGCTTGTGCCGGGTTGTTGAAATACCATTTGCACTTTGTTCTTTGCTTTATTTATATTTGCACCATCGATATTGGTCCAGATAATGCTGCCTTTGTCCGGGCTTTCGATATTCGCGATAATTTTCGCAATGGTGGACTTTCCTTTGCCACTAGGCCCGGCTATGCCTACTCTTTCCCGATGGTATATCATTAAAGATAAGCCATCCAATACTTTATTTTTAGCATAACGCTTACTCACCCCTTCAAATTTGAAAAGAATTTTAGAGGAAGGTTGTATAAAATGATTGCGTTGAAAATTAGTAGTCAGTAAAGCTTGGGTAAGGGAGTTTTTACTATGACGGATGGAAGCAATATCTCCGTTGTCCACAATACTGCCATTTTCCATGATATAAAAATAGTCTGAAATTTGCATTGACACCTTAAGGTCATGGTTGATCCATAGTAGGGTAGATTTGAATTTTTCTACATAGTTTTTAAGTATAGTTAATATTTGGTTCTCATTGTCTTTATCCAATGCGGAAGAAGCTTCATCCGCAATGATTAACGAAGGTTTATGGATAATGGCTGCTGCGATGGCTACCCGCTGCAATTGGCCACCTGAAAGTTGATGCGGGTACGCATTGTAAATGGTATCCGGATTTTCAAGATGGAGATCTTTGAGCAATTCCATTACTTGTTTCTTTGCCTCTTCTTTACCTATTTTTGTGTGCACGAGTAAGGCCTCGGTTACTTGTGCCCCGCATTTTTTTATAGGATCAAAGGCTTGTTTTGGGTCTTGCCATATAATAGCTATTTTTCGACCGCGGATGGCATTCATCTCTTCATCAGATAAGGATAAAAGATCAGTACACGAGTTGTCTTCACACCATACTATGTTTCCATCGGCGATCGTACTTTTGGCTTCAAACAATTTCAAAATGGATTTGGCCAATTGGGATTTGCCACAGCCAGACGGCCCCAGCAGGCTTACTACTCCTGATTCGGGTAAGTCTAATGACACTTCTTTCAATATAGTTATTGAGCCACCTTCAGTTAAATAGGAGAGAGAAAAACTGTCGATATGTATCAAGGTCTCTTGCATAGGCTTAATAATGCACTAAATTAAGCCATTCCTGCAAAGAATCGATAATTATAGAAAAATAAATGATGGAATATTATATATTATAAAAAAATGTAATATATTTGTAATGTAAACATATTCCATTGATCGAGCATTTTATCACACATTTGCAAAAAGTTAAGAAGTATTCTTCGCATACAACAGTGTCTTATCTCAATGATTTGACTCAGTTTGCAAATTACCTTAATATTCAATACCAGATCAATGACTTATGTGCTGCCAATCACATGATGATTAGGTCTTGGGTTGTAGACATGGCTAAAGAAACTGTATCACCCAGGTCTATTAACAGAAAATTATCAGCGCTAAATTCATTTTACAAACATGCCATGAAAAATGGTGCTTTGTCTAAAAATCCAATGAAAAAAGTGGTAGCACCTAAAGTAGGTAAAAGACTGCCATCCTTTGTCATGGAGTCTGAAATGCCCAAAGTGTTGCACATCGAAATCGGGCAAAATGATTTTATTAGAAATCGCGATGAAGTCATCATGTATTTACTTTATACAACTGGCATGCGAAGATCAGAGTTGATTAACCTTCGCATTACGGACATCAATTTTAGCAGAAAAGATTTAAGGGTGATAGGTAAGGGTAAAAAGGAGAGGATTATACCTATTTCAATCGACACAATTGGTATATTGAATAAACACATAGCAATGAGAAGCGAGCATTTTCATGACAAGGAAGTAGAGGATAATTTTCTTATACTTGCCAATAGCGGGCGAAAGATCAACCCCAGGACGGTATATGCTGTAGTCAACAGGCAACTGAAGTCTGCCAACAGCGCTGAGAAAAAGAGCCCGCATGTATTAAGACACAGTTTTGCCACCCATCTTCTCAACAATGGGGCGGATATCAATGCAATAAAAGAAATACTTGGGCATGCAAACCTAAGTGCTACACAGATTTATACACACAACTCAATAGAAAGGTTAAAAGAGATATATGGAAAATTTCATCCAAAAGCATAGCTAAGTCAAAGACAATCATTGTTTTGTCTTTATCAGCCTGTGAATTGTTAAATAAATCAACACCGAATTACTAAAAAGTTAGTAATCACCTACTTAAAAATTGAATGCAACATTTTATTGTTCTTACATTAATTTTGGAGAAATATAAATGCAAAAGGCACTTAAAATAATGCTTTTTCCAAAGATTAATGAAGTTAGGCATTTGGTTAAACAAATTATAAAGAACTTGATTTTTAAGTATAAAAGATGTAAATTACACTATATTTTTTCACCATATTAAATCATATAAAATTATGAAGATTAATATTAATGCTGTTCACTTTACTGCAGATGTGAAATTGAAAAAACTAATTGCAGATGAATTAAGTAAGCTTGTAAAATTTTATGACAAGCTCATGAGTGTGGACGTTTACCTAAAGCTTGAAAACACTGGACAAGTGAAAGACAAAGTAGTAGAGCTCCAAGCCAAAGTTCCCGGTAAAGTAATTTTTGCATCAGCATCTGACAAATCATTTGAAGCGTCATTTGATGAAGCACAAGAAATCATAGTTCGCCAACTCAAACGTAGCAAAGAGCGAATGAAGCAAGCGAGTTAATGTCAAAATCATATAAAGAAAAAGGGGCCAATCAGCCCCTTTTTTCTTCTTTTACCTTTTTGTTTTTAAGTACAATTTTTCATGATACCACCAAATTTTAATTCCTTAAGCAGTAAAAATGAAATCAACATTCTCAAAAGTATTGCTGCTTTAAAATATCTTCCGAGATTTTTCAAGGAAATCAGACAAAGTGCGTCACTACTTTTTTGGTGTAATTTAATTTCAAGATTGGCTACTTCTTTTTTACCGATTCTATTGCTTTGGGTGGGTAAAATGATAATTGACGAAGTGGTGCTTCAAGCTGGAGCTGAGTCCAAGTCATTTCAAAGATTATGGTGGCTGATAGGGATAGAATTGATCATGGCAATTGGTTCAGATATCTTAAGCCGTATCATCAATCTTACTGACGGGCTAATGGGCGATAAATATTCCAATGATTCATCCGTAAAACTTATAAAAAAAACCAAGGAAGTAGAATTGAGTGACCTAGAAGATCCTGCATTTTATGATAAACTTAATATGGCAAGAACACAGACGGCAGGTCGTGTAAATTTGATGTCCAATGTACTCAGTCAGTTTCAGGATGTCATCACCAGTTCATCACTTATAGTGGGACTCATTGTATACGAACCATGGCTTATACTTCTATTGATCGCTTCTGTTATTCCTGCGTTTATAAACGAAATCAGGTTTAGTTCATCCTCTTACTCACTGGCCCGAAGCTGGACCTCTGAAAGAAGAGAACTTGACTACCTTAGGTTTATTGGAGCCAATGACAAGACAGCAAAAGAAATTAAACTTTTTGGTTTAGCAGATTTTATTGCAGATAGATTTGCCCTGCTCTCAGAAAAGTACTACAACGCCAATAAAAAACTCTCCATCGATCGCACTATATGGGGCATTGCTTTCAATATTATAGGAGTGATTTGTTATTACGGTGCATACTTACTTATAGTGGTAAAAACTGTAAAAGGTCTCATCACCATTGGAGCACTTACGTTCCTATCTAGTGCATTCAGCAGGCTTCGAAATAGTCTTCAAAATATATTTTCTAGATTTTCAAGAATAACCGAAAGCGCATTGTATTTGCAAGATTATTTTGAATTTCTAGACCTCGATGTAAGTGATGACAATGGCTTTGAAAAATATATTTTGCCATCGGCAATCAAGGATGGTTTTGAATTTAAAAACGTCTCATTCCGATATCCGGGTAGTGACCGCTATGTGCTAAAAGAGTTAAATTTAAAAATAAAAGCCGGAGAGAAAATGGCTTTTGTTGGGGAAAATGGATCAGGAAAGACCACCCTGATCAAGCTTTTACTCAGGTTTTATGATCCAATAGAAGGAGCTATTTTATTAGATGGTATAGACATAAGGCATTATGAAAGGGCTTCATACCAACAATTATTTGGTGTCATATTTCAGGATTTCGTACAGTATGAATTCACCATAGGTGAAAATATTGCAGTTGGTAAAATCAATAAGATAAAAGACACACTCGAAATAAAAAATGCTGCAGAGAAAAGTCTTGCAGATGATGTAGTGAATGCACTTCCACTTAAATACGAGCAGCAGCTTGGGAAAAGATTTAAATCAGGTATTGAACTTTCAGGAGGCCAGTGGCAGAAAATTGCCCTTGCACGTGCTTATATGAAAGATGCCAAAGTCATGATTTTGGATGAACCTACATCCGCTTTGGATGCAAGATCTGAATATGAAACTTTTCAGCGATTTATTGGCTTGACCAAAGGAAAAACCTCTGTAATTATATCCCATCGATTTAGCACTGTAAGGATGGCTGATCGTATCATGGTACTCAAAGATGGTGGCATCATTGAATTGGGTACACATGAGGAACTGATGGCAAACAATGGATTGTACGCTGAGCTTTTTGAACTGCAGGCTGCAGGCTATAATTGAAATTGAAACAAATGAAATTTTAAAAGGCTGATATTGAATAATTAATTTTTACCTTTGTTTTAATAAAATTTACTTTTAGTGTTGAAGATTGCCATTGTAGAAGATGAGGATAATATCGCGAATCTAATCCGTTTGCTGCTTAAAGAAATTACCACTGACATTACCTTATATGACAATGGCTGGAAAGCAATAGATGGTATCCTCAGTGAAAATTATAGTCTTATTGTTTTGGATGTCATGTTACCCGGAGTCAATGGATATGAAATATGCAGAAAATTAAGAAATAGCGGTGTCAAAACGCCAATCTTAATGTTAACTGCAAAATCGGAGGAAGACGACAAAGTAATGGGTTTGGAGATTGGGGCGGATGATTACCTCACAAAGCCATTTAGCAATAAAGAATTGGTGGCTAGGGCCAAAGCATTAATCCGCAGATTTGAGTCCAATACACATGCAGAATTAAAAAGGGGAGAGGCTATAAAAATCGGAAAACTAATAATCAATCCTACCTTGAGGAGTTTTACTAAGGACGATAAAAATATAGAACTTACTCCAAAGGAATTTGATTTACTTTATTTATTTATGGAAAACTCCGGACGAAGTTTCTCCCGAATGGATTTGCTTGAAAGAGTATGGGGTGAAAATTTTGAAGGGCTGGAGCATACAGTAAATTCTAATATCAACAGAATTAGAATGAAGATTGAAGAAGATGCTGCGAAACCAAAATATATTTTGACTGTATGGGGAATAGGGTATAAATTCAATAAAAATCCGGGCGAATGACATCTGTAAGAAGCAAGCTATTGAGCAACAAACGGATTAGACGAATTTTGATTTTAGTCCTTGTTGCATTCTTTATCATCATAGGTATTCTTTCTTTTCTTTTTTATAAATATACACTCAACAATTTCGTGAAAAGTGAATTGATGAAATTGAAG
>JAYUTD010000003.1:0-2564 GCA_043755305.1 Saprospiraceae bacterium | reverse complement strand
CACCATTGCTATATGCTATGAGGTTGCCATCCTTATCACATATGGATGCATTTGTTTCCGACATCCAATTATAGTTAGTAGAATCAAAATATATTTTTGGAGGATCATAATTAAAGTCAAAATTGGTATTCCCAAAATCATTAAATTGTATATTACTTGTATCATCAGAGTGATCATAGCCAGTAATCCATACATTGTCTTGTTTTTGAGCGTTTAGATTGCTCCAAAGTATAAGAATCCAAAATATTATTGAAAATAAAATACGCATTGATTTGTTTTTAAAAAAGGGAGACAAAATACTTGACGATTTTGCCTCCCTGCTATTAGTTATTTAATCTATTAAAATAATTTTATGATTTAATACAGTCTGCCCGTTTAAAAGAACATTTATAAGATAGATACCTCTTGGTTTAGAAGAGATATCCAGCATGTGATTCCCACTCTTAATATCATTCTTTACCAATACTTGCTGACCCATACTATTTGATATTATAATAGAATAGGTTTGCTCCTCTTTTTGAGGCAGGGTAATATTTACATGGCCTGAAGTAGGATTGGGGTAAATATCGATTTGAACTTTGGTGTTTTCATCGACTTTGTTTCTAATTTCGTTGTTACTACAACTATTGCTGGAGGAAACTACCAGATCTTCCCCTAATGCGTTCAATATACTTGCTGCTTCATATACTGCACTGCCATATTCCAATGGGCAGAGTGCGGCTATGGTCCTCAATTCAGATGCCTCAGCAGTCGTCAATGACTCCAGACCTTCTACATATGACTTGAGTTTAAGTGTATATACTCTTTTGAGCTTGGCTTGAAAATCATGTCTTACTGGTAGTGCATTTATACTTGCAATAAGATTGGGATAGCTTTGATTAGCTCTTACAACTGCATCATTTTGAATAACATATAATAAATTGAGTTGAGCAATCATATTTGCGTTAATAAATGTCGCCTGACTACTGTTTCCGTTATTGATACCAGAGACAATCAAGGCAGTCATCGACTGACTGGCAGCATTCAAAGCTGCGCTTGCGGTGCTGACTTGATTCTTCTCCTGGGTTGTCAACGCATATAGGTTTTCTATATTATTTGCTGCAGTTTCATATACGCCTACAGTATCTAGCATATGTGTCTGGAATATGACTAAATTGATGCATTTTCTCCAAAAATTTGGATCTGATTTATCTAATAGTGAGTATAAGGAAGTCTGAGCCGACCACAAATTTTGGATACTGAAAGATCCACCGAGTACTGTGCCATTCAATACATTGAGGTAGTAATTGGTTTTTCTGACACAGTACTCATTCCAATCATCTTGTGTAAAATGAGTGGTGTCAATAGGTACACTACCGTCTGGAATCAACGGTGGAAATTTCGTGTCCACATGCAAGGCACAATTGGGGTCTTCTACACAGAATGCTGATGTTTTTAGATTAGTATTAAACCATATTGTGGAAACATTTGATGGAATAATTACATTCGGCTTTGTATTGGCTTCACTTTGATTGTAATAAATTTTAGATTTCGCAGCAATATCAGTTATGTTTCCTGTAGGACTCAAAATAGTAGCGACAGTAGATCCATTAATCCACTGATTGCCATTGAGTCTTTCGGCATCTACATCAGGATGGGCTGGTTGATTGCCTATCGTAGCTTCATAAAGTGTAAGACCCGACCACAGCCCGTCATAAGTTGTATTTACAAGCTGTGTACCAAGATTTACTCCATCAAAATAAGTACCACTATGGCCACCAGTCAATACATTGCAACAAAAATCTAGATGATTGCATTGTGAAATATTGATATTGTTATTCTCTGCAGAAGCACTGAACAAAGTAGTAATTTCATTTCTCACAATTATGGAATAATCAGTTTTTTGGAATATTATGCCCTTTTTAGCATTGCTCCCAAGAATGCTAATCATATTGTGATCACAAGTTACATTTGAGCTATTTAGGACATCTACACCATTGCCATACACATTTAGTATATTGTCAATTATTAAGCACTCTCTGAATCCGTTTGCATTATTTAATTTTATCGAACTTCCTCCCACTTGTGCGGAAGAATTTTCAATTGTATTGTGCTTCACTATCAAATTGCTAAGGTAAAAATTACTTAAATCAATACCAAATTTGCAATTTGTAAATTTATAATTATCTTGAATTATACAACTTCCATTTCTGAAAACAAATCCAGATATACCAGAGGTGACATCAGTAAAAGAATTGTTGTTAATCTCTGCAATATGACCATCCAAAAAGTATTTCATACTTATTCCTACAAAAGAATTTGAAAATTCATTGTATGTCAGATTTGAAATCAAGGCTTCCTCTTGCCTAATGCCAATGCCACTTATACTATTAAGGCTTGAACCGTTGTTACCGCCTATTAAATTGAGAAATTTATTGCCTAAAGCAACAAGTCCAGTTTTAGTAAGAATTACACCATTTTTAATACCTTCAAATCTATTGCCAGCACTTGCTCCAGCAAAGCCAAATAGATTTAACTGGGCTACCTTTGTCATTCTAAAGCCAGCATAAGTTTTTGTGGTATTG
>JAYUTD010000002.1:0-6453 GCA_043755305.1 Saprospiraceae bacterium | reverse complement strand
ATATTATATGCTCTTATAAATTGTGTCAAATCCCTTTCATTAAATTTTAAACTTTTTACTTTATTGTTTAATGCTGTATGGTGAATAGTTAATTTTATGGGCGCAAAGGAATCTTAATTTACTAATGTTTTTCAAAGCGTAAACAAGATAAACATGCATTTTAAAAGACAATTTGTCCTTCATCCAAAAAAAAATACCACTTAATTCCTTAAACGGTATTTTTAATTTTATAAACAGTTTCACTGTTGTATTTTACTTCCCTACATAATCTTCTTCAGGGCCTCCGATAGAAAATGAATTGTTGAAGTCTCTGCCTTTCATACCGAGTGCAGTAGCATCAGGATCAATAGCTTTGTTGAATAATCTAACCGCCGCTTTGTTATCACTACCTACTTTAAATGAAAATAATTTTACTCTATCTCCTTCCTTCAGATCATTATAGAATGCAGATGGGAAAAGATTAGGTGTAATTGAATAGAAATCATGCTTAGGTGATGCAATAGGGCTCGAAAGTGGCTTCTCTACCTTCCATTGGATAGGCTTAACACCTTCATAAAGCTGATTGTCCTCCAGTGGCATGTATGTTTGCTCCATTTCCACCTGGCTGCCCGCAGGCACTAGTACAGCGATCTGAGAATTGAATTGTACCCTTTCTCTCATCGTGACCGCCTGCCCTTTTTTGATGATGATGTAGCAATCGTGCAAATCTGTAGCTGCATTGTATTTCAACTCATAGTTGACTGCCTTGATTTGCGCTTGTACTGCTGCTAATGCAGCCAAAGATATGGTAGTAATTACCATTAGTTTAATGATTTGTAGTTTCATTTTTGACCTTTAATTTATTTGTATTAGAGAATTAACAAGGCAAATATAGTGATTTTTTATATATTATATTTAATTTTAATATATATTTAAATTATATTTTGGGTACATCCACAAGTATTCACTCTACCATCAATCTTCTTCAATGTATACATCTGTATATTTTGGCGCAAAACTGGATGAGGTAGCTTTGGACCAGTCTGCCAGCCAGGATTCGGGCACGCTGGCTCTATTGAGCAAAGTGGACTCAGCAATATAGGGATATATCTGGTCATAGCTCATGGATTCAATCATGCTTAATCTTCTGTGGATGTGGCTCCTATTCAGCTCGTCAGGATTATGCATACCTGCTGCAGCAAGGAGTTCATTGAAGCTGGCCATGGTCTCTTTATGGTAGTTGTAGACCCTTACTTTTTTATCTGCAATATCGAGGCCACGCATCAAGTCCGGATCCTGGGTAGCGACTCCAGTAGGGCAGGTATTTTTATTGCACTCCAGTGCTTGTATACAGCCTAAAGCCATCATCATTGCCCGGGCAGAGTTGCAGGCATCTGCACCCAACGCTATATTTCTTATGATATGAAATCCGGAAGCCACTTTTCCTGCTGCAATAAGGGTAATTTCTTTTTTGATATTGAAACCTACCAGAGTATCATACACAAATACGAGTCCTTCCCTCAAGGGCATACCTACATAGTTGCTGAATTCCAGCGGTGCTGCACCTGTGCCGCCTTCACCGCCATCCACCGTGATAAAATCAGGCTTGATACCTGTCTCTACCATCGCCTTGCAGATGGCAATAAACTCATGTTTATGGCCTACACATAGCTTAAAGCCGATGGGTTTACCTCCTGAAATATCGCGAAGTTTTTTGATAAAGTATACCATTTCGAGAGGTGTAGAAAATGCAGTATGGTAAGATGGGGAAATGACATCCTGATTAGGTACTACATTTCTTATGGCGGCAATTTCAAGACTTACTTTTTTAGCAGGAAGAATGCCGCCAAGGCCGGGCTTAGCGCCTTGCGAAAGTTTTATTTCGATCATTTTTATTCGCTCGTCTTTGGTCTTTTCGATGAATAGTTCTTCAGAAAAGTGCCCATCAAGTGTGCGGCTTCCAAAGTAACCGGTGCCTATCTGGTAGATCAAATCACCGCCATGTTTGAGATGGTGAGGAGCGATGCCACCTTCTCCGGTATTGTGTGCAAAGCCACCCATAGCCGCACCGCCATTGAGCGCCTCGACAGCAGCACTGCTCAGCGAGCCGAAACTCATAGCGGATACGTTTAACAAGCTCAGGTCATAAGGTTTCAAACAATCTGGTCCACCTACTCTACATTTAGGGTGTTGAGGCAGGCTATGGTGGTCTATGGCTACAATGCTATGTGACATCCACTCATAGCCCTCGTCATATACATTGAGTTGGGTGCCGAAAGGTGTCGTAGATACTTCTTTTTTAGCACGTTGATAGATCAGTGACCTGTCCAATCGGGAAAAAGGTCTGCCATCATAATCCGGTTCTATAAAGTATTGATAAAATTTTGGCCGCAACCATTCAGCAAGATACCTGGTCCTTCCGACCAAAGGAAAATTTCTCAGTAGAGACCGCTTTGTCTGATTACTATCCATCAAAGCAATGACCAACAAGATCAGGCATAGGATCAAACCTATAAGAAACCATGCTGTCTGAGTATAGGTCAACCAACCTAATACTATGATACATAAAATCAATAATGCAAAGAGGTTATTTCTCATTTGTTTGTGAAAATAATTTTGATCGAAGGTATCTGTTTTGAAGCTAAATTAGACATAAATCTTACTTTGTGGTAAGGGTTAGAAGTAATTCATCCATGGCTATCGTCATTTTCTCATCACTGCCATTCTATCAAGCACCCAAGTCTCATATACCGTAAATACAATATATATCAATAAAAAAGGTAGAATAAAGGAGCCTGGCGGTTTGTCATAATAAAAATAAAAAGCAATCGGGATAGATAGGACGATGATAAATTTTGAAGCAAGGTTGCTATAAATTAAAACCAAATATTTTTTGTCTAAGGAGTGGTTGGAGTAATGCCTTGCCAAATTGAAAACCACAATGTTAAGAACAATAAAAGTGGTCATAGCTGTAATGCTTAATAAAGTGTATGGTTGGAATTTTAAATCGCTGTGCACTATTGACACAACTGTGCCAAGTAAGGCAGAAATCAGGAGCAACGAAGTATAAAACCTGGTTTCGCTCATTTGAAAAGTTCCTTGTAAAGTTTGTATATAAAGCCAATAAATACAATAAGCAGACAAGACATACCAATATATGGATGATTATTGCCAAGCTTTTGGTCAACCCACCTACCCATATAAAAAGAGATCAATACCAGAAAAGCCAATTGAAATGCAATACCTGAATACTTGAGGTAATCATTTCCTCTACTTGCTTTTTTTTCACCTTCTTCTGACTCCAATTACGCTACAGCTTTATCTTTTTTGTACTCCATAGGTGCTGCGTGGATAAGGCTGCCCATATTGCACACCACATTGAATATTGCACCTGCTTGAACCATTAACTTGTCTGTGGTGATCTCTCCCTTTATCTGCGCAGTTTCTCTTATATTGAGTAAATCACTGCATTTGAGTTTGCCTTGAAAAACACCTTCAATTACAGCATTTTGGCAGTCAATTTCGCCTATGATCTTGCCTTCTGCTCCAATAATAATCTTGCCCTGACAAGTCAAATTGCCAATCAACTCTCCATCTATTCTCATGTCGGAATTAGCAGACACATTGCCTTCAATTCTTGTGCCTGAGGTTATCATATTATTGGAAACAACACTCACAGTCGGAACACCATTGCTCCCATTTCCATCGGTTTTCTTTGATCCAAACATGTTATTTAATTTTAACTTTAATTAAAATTACACAATTACATTTATCTTATGTTAAAAAAGGCCTTAAAATTTTATTGTTGACTTTGAATAAATTTTTTACTAATATCTATTGCATTGCAGATCAATTAATCATTGACCAAAAGTGGCTCATCTTTGCGATTTGCTTTATACCTTCCTTTGCCGAATTTTGTCCCGTTAAATTCAATTTTCCCGGACAATGCTTCCTTTTGTTCAGCAGGCAATGATTTGTAATCATTACATTTTGCGGAACAACACTTGTTGTACTTAACCGCACAATCCTCACATTGGATGAAAAGTATGTGGCAGGCTTCGTTTGCGCAATTGGTATGGTTGTCGCAAGGTGATCCACATTGGTGGCAATGGCTTATGACGTCATTGCTGATGCGTTCGCCAAGTCTTTCGTCAAATACGAAGTTTTTGCCTACAAATTTATTTTCTATTTGCTGTTCCTTCACCTGTCTTGCATACTCAATGATGCCACCATCCAACTGGAAAACATGGCTAAAACCCTTGTGCTTAAAATAAGCACTGGCTTTCTCACACCTTATACCGCCTGTACAATACATAAGTACATTTTTATCTTCCTTGCCTTTCAAAATATTTTCGACCAATGGCAATTCTTCACGAAATGTTTCTACATCAGGAGTAATGGCGTGCTTAAAATGGCCAACTTCAGACTCATAGTGGTTGCGCATATCCACAATTATAGTATTGGGATCTTCTGCCAATTGATTAAATTCTAGTGCACTTACATGTTTTCCACAGTTTGTTACATCAAATGTTTTATCATTCAGGCCATCAGCGACGATTTTATCCCTAACTTTTATAGTAAGTTTAAAAAAAGATTTGCCATCGTCATCAATAGCATAGTTTAATCTGCATTGATGTAGAAACCCGATCTCGTTGAGTTTTTCCCTCAATAAATCTATATTTTCTTTTGGTACTGAAATCTGGGCATTGACGCCTTCATAAGACACATAGATCCGGCCTAGCACGTCTATCGAATCCAGCAATAAATAAAAATGATCCCGGAATAATCTTGGATTGCCTATCTTAGCATATTTGTAAAAAGAAATGGTTGTTCTTTCTTCTGAACTATTGAATACCCTTTCAATGAGCACCTCACGGTTGACCCTATTGTGTAAATTTTTTTTCATGTTTTTAACTTTAAAACGCTTGTGCAATAAACGAAAGTCGATGCAAAAGTAATGCTTTTCTTGAAAAATATTAGCATTGAAAATAATAGTATGTATAACAAAATGCACTTTTTTTTAGTCCTGCCTTTGTTTACCCCAACCCTTATATGTTTGTTTTATCAAAAAAAGACTTTATGGTTTGGTTCTCCCCTTTAGGGGAGTTAGAGGGGTGAAACTATAAAGTCTTTTTAGTGCATTTTGTTTGACAAACAAATAATATAAAAAGTACCATCGATTTGAAAATAGAGAAACCTTGGCTCTTACTCATCTTATAGTGCTATTTTCTCATCGAACAGAAGAAAAAAATTATAAGGCAATAATCATAACGTAGAAATTTAATTCTTTTCTAACTCCGCCACCAATCTCTGGTCAACATCTTTTTGGTTGATGCATTTCCACCTTTTTTCATGGAACTTACCGAGGTATTCCTGTTCTGTTTGGCCTGGTGTAGGTATTACTATGGCGTTAAGTCCTAACTCATAAAGATCCATCAATGTAGTATAGCCACTCCTGGTTATGACAAGTTTGCTACTGTTTAATATATCCTGCAGCTCTTCCTTTATTAATAAATCGTACACAATAAGAGATGAAGTAGAAACAATATTCTGATTGATTAAATTAGTGCCTCTTACAAAACATACCTTTGCTGTATGATGCTCTTGAAGAATTTTATAAAGCATGTTTTCCAAATTTGTTCTTTGGGGTTCCGGACCTGACAGTATTACAGTCAATAGTTCCTTCTTTTTTGTGACATCTTTTTTCAGTCGACTAATGATGCCTATAAACGAGACTTTAGGATGATCAAAGTTATGGTCGCATAATGAGCCTGAAAGTCTTACATTCAGGTCGTCAGGCACCCATATTGCATCGTACTTTTTATAATAATAGCGATGCAGCCTATAAAAAAGGTAGGCCATCCATCTATTGTGATGATGTGGAGTCAATTGGTGTGTGATAAAAATTGAAAGTGCGCTTTTATGAAAACAGCCGGGTCGGTTGTCTGAAATGATTAAATCATATTTATTTAATTGCTGCAACAATCCAATCTGTTTATTTTCCATCTTGATGGCCTTATGAATCTTGAAAGACTGCATAACCATATTGACTACAAAATTTGAATAAGGGTATACTATATCATATGCCGGAAGTTGGATCATGGTCAGCTCAGGAAAAACCTTTTGAAGGTATTCTGCCGCCATACCATCACTGGCTATTGTAACCTGATTGCCAGCTTCGATCAAACGCTCAATGACAGGAACAGACCTGGTGGCATGCCCCAATCCCCAATAGAGACAACAATAAAGGACATTTTTTTTGCTGGGAAAATTGGGTGGTATTGTGAACACTTAAAGCTGTATTGATTTCATAGATTTTTCTTAAATCGGTCAATGTTGGTGTAGATGCTCAAGTGATTGGCAGCGCCAGCCAAATGATGGTAACCTATGCCATAATCAATGGTAAAATTTTTAACTTTCAAACCGAAGCCGAGGCTAAACCCCGCCATACTTCTTATTGATGACAAATTGAGT
>JAYUTD010000001.1:0-6463 GCA_043755305.1 Saprospiraceae bacterium | reverse complement strand
AGAATAAACGACAAAATTTTTTTTGAACATTTTTTTTATTTTAATATATCAACTCTTCCATTTTTTACTCATTGATCCTCTATTAACATTACATTAAAAGAAAATATATATAAAAAAAACAAATTCATAGAAACTAAATACTCACTTACTTCGTTTCTTATAATGTAATAGTCAGATTATATTTGTGCTATATTAATCCATTGACAATAAATAGTAGCTCTATAAAGAAGTAGTTTTCTTATTTTGAGACCTTAGTCGAAAGAGCCTGAGTTTGAAAGTAAACTTGGGCTTTTCGCATTTTAAAGACACAGCTTGTAAGGGAGTTTTTATTTTTTCACTTTTTTTCACTTACAATTTTGAGATTTCAAATCAAATACTATCTTTGCACTCTCTTTTGAAAAAGTCAAAAGTCCAATTGGTGGGGTGGGTGAGAGGCTTAAACCAACAGTTTGCTAAACTGTCGTACTGGAAACGGTACCCCGGGTTCGAATCCCGGCCTCACCGCATATTATAGGGATGTAGCGCAGTTGGTAGCGCACTTGGTTTGGGACCAAGGGGTCGCAGGTTCGAATCCTGTCATCCCTACTTTTTAAAAAGCTGTCTTATGGATGGCTTTTTTTTTCGCTATTTCCTTCTATTTTCTTGTTTTACCCCTTTAATAATCTGTTTTTATAGTGGAGTCAAATGGCAACTT
This sequence comes from Saprospiraceae bacterium, assembly GCA_043755305.1. Classification (GTDB taxonomy): domain Bacteria; phylum Bacteroidota; class Bacteroidia; order Chitinophagales; family Saprospiraceae; genus JADKBO01. The sequence goes on along the minus strand of JAYUTD010000001.1, from coordinate 5,769 downwards.
TATTTGATACTGAAGATTATTAGACTGTTCTTTATCTAATACATCCAGTCCATAGGTTATCTTTTTTGCATCATCAATTACCAATGTCCCAAAGAGCCTATCCCAAAATGAAAATATATTGCCAAAATTGGAGTCTGTCCATGGCCTTTCATAATGATGGTGAAACTTGTGTATATTTGGTGTTATGAATACCAGGCCTACACTTTTTTCAATAAAATCAGGCAATACAATGTTTGCATGACTAAAGTAGGTAAACAAAATTGTCAGTATCCTGTATATCATATAATAGGCAAAAGGCATCCCGAATAGGAGAATAGTGAATAGTGAAAATAATTCTCTCATTATATAATCACCCGGATGATGACGCGTACCGGTCGTAGCATCCACCATAGTGTCACTATGGTGCACCATATGAAACTTCCACATAAACTTTATTTTATGCAACAAAAAATGCACTACATATTGAGCTACCAGATCTAGCATCATTATAGATAGGAGCAATGCAACAATTACAGGTAATTTTATGGTATAAAACACACCAATGCCATATTTAGCTTGCCATCTAAAGATTCCTGCCGATGCAAGACCAAAGAGAGAATTGATCAATATGGTTGTTCCCAAAAACACAAGGTTTGTCTTTGAATGATTCCATTTATTGTATTTTTGCCTTACCAATGGAATGAAATTTTCAAGCAGTAAAAAAAAAGTAAGGCATATAAAAATCCATACCAATTTTTGCAAGCTGGTGAGGTTATTAAAGAAATTGATTAAATCATCCATTGGTTTAAAATTTTTATAAAAGTAGCAAAATCAACAGAAAAAATAATAGTCCACTTGATTTTTGAAAGGATTTTACTGCATTGAGCCGTTATTAATTTTTGAGAACACCTTAAGCATTAATTTTTTGGCTTGAAATTTGCTGCTTATATATTACAAATAAAAATAACATATATTCTATTTTTATTTTTTTTTATAATTTATAAGTAGATGAAAGCCAGTAAATTACAATATAAAGTTTGATTTAATGGAATTCTATCTAAAAAATTACTATTTTTGCAAAATAATTACTTAAAATAAAATTCTCCATAATGAGGAAAGTTTTTTTAATAACAACTTTGACTATTGCTTGCTTTTTTTGTGCAAATGCCCAGAATTTCATGAACGTGAAGATGTCTAAAGCTGCAGTCAATGCTGGAGATTCAATCAACATAGATGTAACAGTTACAAATTTTACGTTATTGATTGGAACTCAATTTTCAATCAATTGGGATTCTACCAAGTTTAAATTTGGGAAGATTATCAATAAAATTAGTCCGGCAGTATTGCCGGGAGATGCAGATTTGGGTGTACCTCCTGTAGGTATAATCAAGCAAGGGCAAATAACTTTTAGCTGGACATCCACAAGTGCACCAGCTTCGCTCCCCAATGATACAAGGCTGTTTACCCTTCGGTTAAAAGCTGTAGGAGTGGAATGTGACTCTACAGCTGTGGTGCTTTCTGATAAGCCTACAAAATCTGAGTATTACGATGAAAATTTTGCCACTTTCAAACCTACTTCTACACCAGGACAAGCCAAAATCAATGGAGCAGCCTGCATGAATGGTGGTGGTGGACCTACTGGTAATGAGCTTGTGGTTAAAGCGTCAACATTAACTGCTTGCCCAGGTGCTGAAATTTGCGTACCTCTGACTGTTACAAATTTCATTGACATAGGTGGCGCTCAATCAAAATTAAAATGGGATCCCGCTGTCCTTAAAATAAAACCTGTTCCTCCTTTGAAGTACGATGCACTTCCTAATAACATTTACAACAATACACAAACTGGCATTGGCGAATTGAATTTTGTATGGATTACAGGTGCAGGAGGTCTTACAATTGCAAATGGCGACCGACTCATGGAAGTTTGCTTTGATGTGATAGGCCCTGAAGGTTCTATGACTACCATTGATCTTGTAGATAAGGATGGTAATACAGAAACAGAATATACCAATAATTCAACAGGAAATCCTGTACCATATATAAACATGGACGGAAAAGTCACTGTTACTTGCACGGCTCCAAAAACATTAGCTTTAAGTATTGCTGAAGTTACAGCAGCGCCAAATGATAGCATTGACGTATCTTTTACGGTGGACAACTTTATTGACATCAAAGCGGCGCAATTTGCCGTCACTTTTGATCCAAATGTTTTACAGTTTGGCAGAAGATACATGGATGCCGTTAACGGTGCTGGAGGGGCATTGGTTGCTCCGGGAAGATACAATTACAATTTTTTAATTTCAGGTACTACAACTATAACTTTGCCAAACGGATCTACTTTATTTAAAATAAGGTTTAAAGTAGCAGCATGCCAGTCAGGAGCTACAACGTCTCTTTTCAGTACAGTAGTTGTCGCTGACCAACCTGGATTCTTAATTGAATTTATTGACAAAAATACTGTAAAGGTGCCCTATACTGTGAAACAAGGATCAGTAACGGCACCATGTACGGACCCAATAGTAACATGCAAAGTACTGTCTTCTACAAATGTACCGTGCAAAGGATTAGGCACTGGCGCCATAAATGTAGAAGTTACCAATGCCAACGGTTGCCTGTGTGTATGGAAAAAAGACGGCATCAATTTTGGCAACCCTATTTCGACACCCAACTGCAATTTAGCCAATATAGGGCCAGGGGTGTACACATTGGTTATTACGTGCGATGGTGCTGAAAAATGTTCATCCACCGCAACCATTACAGAACCGGCAACAGCTATCGATATAAATGCAAATATTACCAACGTAACTTGCAATACTTTAGGAGCTATAGCACTCAATGTTACAGGTGGCACAGGCAATAATTATACTTACTTGTGGAGTGCCAATAACGCTACTACCAAAGACCTTGCTAATCTAGCGGCAAATTCATACACAGTTACAGTAACTGACGAGGCTAAATGTACTGCTTCAAAGTCCTTTACGGTCATACAACTTCCTACTGCTGATTTGAAAGTTGACCCACAAGTGGTTAATGTCAAATGTTTTGGCTTTAATACCGGAAGTATAAAACTTGTGATCACAGGTGGTTGTGGCCCGTATGATATTACGTGGGCGGGTGATGCTGCAAATAAGACAGATACAAGAAGCAATCTGGCCGTGGGTACTTACGGAGTTATTGTGACAGATGCTTCCGTACCATCTAAAAGTGTTGCGCTACAAATCAACGTTACAGGACCTGCTTCAGATTTTACAGTTACCGGTGAAGTTACAAACAGCAGTGGAGCCGATGGTGCTATTGATGTTAAAGTATCAGCCACAGGAGGTACCGGCAACAAGACGTTTAAGTGGAGTGATGGAAATGTAATTACAGAAGATAGAACAGGTCTTGCACCGGGTACTTATACTGTAATAGTTACGGATGCAAATGACTGCAGTAAATCAAGTTCTTTTGAAGTCAAGATTGTAGTACCAAATCCTGATCCTACAATGGGCAATGTGATTGTTTCATCAGAGGCTTTGAATGCAGGTTATGGCGTATCTTGTGTCAATGAGTGTGATGGTGTGATTGCAGGCAATGCCGGTGGAGGTACCCCACCCTATACAATTGTATTGTCTGGTCAGGCTTCAAAAACAATTAATTTGACCGCAGCCGGTCCGTTTTCTTTCAAAGATTTATGTGTTGGCGCATATTCAGTAAAATTAACAGATGCTAAGGGCGTTGCAACAGCGCCTGTATCAATCAATGTTACTCAGCCAACAGCCATAGCAATTACCAGAGAAATAAAATGTGCAGATGGTGTGTTGCCAACAGGCGCAATTTCAATCAATGTAACAGGTGGGGCAGGTAGTTACAATTATAAATGGTCAAATAACAAAGATACCAAAGACATTGATAATCTACAAATTGGATCATATGCAGTAGTAGTATCTGATGCCAATGGATGCCAAGCTACTTTGACCAACATAAGGGTTAATGATTGCACAAATAATGGTGAAACATGTTTTGAAGAATTTACCAATATTATCACTCCAAACAATGATGGCATCAATGACTTTTTCTTGATAAGTTGTGCGCCATCTACCGACAATGAACTTTTTGTGTATGACAGATGGGGAACCTTGGTTTATTCTCAAAAAAATTATGACAACCTTTGGAATGGTGTAAATTTAAATGGATCAACATTACCGGAGAGTGCTTACTTGTGGGTACTAATTGTGAAAGACAGTGGCGTTGCTAATGTGACTTACAAAGGAGCAGTCACCATATTGAGAAGTGAATAATGAACACCATTTTTTGTGCATAATTGTTATTACAAATAATGAAATATATATGAAAGGAGCTCGGGAAAGATATTGATTAAATCTTAAATTAACTTTTACCAATGCTTATTCAATCTTACAATTTAAAAATAAAAAATATACAGATGAAAATTAATAAATTTAGTCTTATAATATTATTCGCTTTTGTTGCTACTTTAGTAAATGCACAGAGTAGGTACTTTGATGAAAGATATATTTATTCCCAAGCTTTTCTTCATCCGGTACTAGTCAATCCAGGTGCTACTGCAACAGATGGCGATCAAAATTTATTGATAAATTACAGAAGTGCCTGGGCAACATTTCCAGGCAGTCCAAAATCTGTCACACTTTCTTATGATGGGCTTTTGGCCGATAGGTTGGGTATGGGACTTCTTGTTATCCAAGATAATTACGGGTCTCTTCAGACATCGAAGGGTCAGCTTTCATTTTCCTATATAGTGAAAAGCGACATTAATAAAATTGGATTTGGACTTTCTGCTGAATATGTAAGACACGGACTCAACAATTACGGAGTAAGCACAAACATTGGCAATGAAGACGACCCGGAAATTAAAGCAAGAAGAGCAGGTATAGATTACATTGACGCTTCGTTTGGAATTCATGGCGTCTATGATGACAAATTTACTTATGGTATAGCACTTCCCTCTTTGATCTCTTCCAGAATTGATAATACTATTTCGGACGATAAAAGGGAGCTTGGCTTCTTGCTAAATCTTGGATATAAAGTCAGCGCTTCAACATCAGGAATATCTTTAAATCCATCTATTCTACTTAAGAAATTCAACCATGTTCCGACCCATATTGACCTCAATCTAAAACTTGGGTTTTTAGAAGAAAAACTCTTTGGAGGAGTTTCTTACAGAGTAGGCGCTGAAGACAATCTGGGATTTTTAATAGGTGTCAATGTTGAAAAGATAGGATTTTATTATACTTACAACGTTTCTGGAAAGCAATTTCAGGATTATAACAATGGAGCCCATGAAATTTCTGCAAAAATTAAACTTGGTTCAACCAAGCCAAAAACCCAACAAACAATGGAATTAAAATAACAACATTTTTCAAATTGTTACAACCTAAAAAGGGAGAAAGCTCAATTGATTTTCTCCCTTTTTTAATTTATAAATAATTGAAAAACAACTAAATACAAATATAGTATTATTGTTACTTAATAATTACCTAAGTTTTGGTAAAATTATAAGTTTAAATATATTTACTTTTGTAGGACTTTTGTTTAGAACAACCTGAGGATTTAACTTAATTTAGGACCAAACTCAATCATTCCTTCCTTTAGTTATTCCTCTTATTTAGATAGATATTATTATTATTTTTTCTTGTTTTCAAGAAGAGGTATTTAATTATATAGCTCAAGTATTTTTTTTAATAATTTAAACCAAAACTCATTATCATGATGGACAATTTTGTCAAAAATTCAAAGGCAGTATTGAGGAGAACCATGTTGTTATTGGTGTTG